>CAZCGB010000156.1:0-6451 GCA_964498045.1 uncultured Isosphaeraceae bacterium | reverse complement strand
GTGCCGGTGAGGGCCAAACCGATTCCGACGATCACTTCCTTGTTGCCCGAGACATTGCCGAGGTTGAGCTTGTAGTCCGCTTCGATTTCAAAATCGTACTTCCAGTTTGCGCCCCACGACTTCACCTCAAGGCCCGCATAGCTGATCGAGCCAGTGGTCCCATTTGCGGCGAACTGAAGCCGTTGGCTCGTTTCGTTCAGCGACAACCCGCCGAACTGGTGCGTCGTCCACAACTGCGTATTGAGCGAATTGTCCGTAAATCGATCCTTGACTGTGACTGGCGTTGGCGCGACGCCCACGAGCATCGCCATGCCCAGGATGCCGCCGACGATGGCCGAGATTCGATGAATTCTTGATTGCGTGCGCATGGCGTACTCCTTGTCTGCTGCAAGCCGAGATCGCTGCGACAGGCAGCGCCTTTCGTCTCGTTGCAATCAACGCTAGCCATGTCCTGTTGTGTGTCGACAGTGCGGTTTCCTCAAGAGTCGCATTCGATGCGGTTTCCCCGTGTGAAAACGCCTTGCAAACGCAGACATCGCCAATCAACTGGTCGAAATCGTTTCGTCGATGCAGTTTGTTCAATCACTATGGAGCTGTCGCCGCATCGAATGTGCCAACGCCGTGAAATGTCACGTGGCGACTCAATCGCAGCAACCCCGGCTTGATTTCAATCTCGACAGGCAATCAGGGAAATGCACGCTTGACAAAATCGGCTTGCCAGTTGTCGATGAAGCAGTTGGCGCCGGTGTAGTTGACGTTGCCGCCATAGGTGATCACGCCGATGCCGGTTTCCATGGGCGTGTTCCCGTACGTGCCTCCATTGGCGGCAAAGTAACCATCGAGGTGCACCGACGGTCCGCCGCTGCGCTGGACGGTCATGCGGTCCATGGATTTGTCCCAGTCGATCTCGATGGTGCCGGAGAACTGCGTGATGGGCGCGGTGTGGCTGGCGACGATGTCGCCGTTCTCGTATTCGAAGATGCCGACCTTCATGCCGCTCGAATCGCGCATCACGCCGGCGGCCAGGCCTGTGAAGGTCGTGGCGGTGACGCCAGCGACGGAAAACGACGCATCCAACAGCACCTGGCGCGTTCCTGCGGCGTTGTTGACCTTCAGTCGGTAATCGAACTCGACGTGGAAGTCATGCTTCCAGTTGATGCCAAACGGCAAGAAGACCGCGCCGGCGGAACTGAAATCGCCGGTGGGACCGGTGTTGTTGAATTCCAGTCGTCCGTTGGTCTCGACGACGTTGCTGTTGCTGGAGGCGCCGTTGCCCCAGAACGCAGCAATCGAGTTGTTGTTGAAATTGTCCGAACGGTGAACGACCGCCGGCGCAAGGCCAGCAAGGACAACCAAGGCTACTGCGAGCGGGCCGGCAACCAGCCATTGATGGTTCGTTCGCGGAATCAATATCGAATCCTCTCGGGTTGATGGGCTACAGCCATTGTGTCCGCCGGCGCCTTCGCTCGCACAGGCAAGGCGGTCAGAAGTTGCGCTTGACGAAATCAGCTTCCCAGTTGTCGAGATAGCAGTTGGCACCTGAGATGGTCATGTTGCCGCCATAGGTGATCAGGCCAATGCCCGTCTCCATGGCGGTGTTCCCGAAGGTTCCTCCGTTGGCGGCGTAGTAGCCGTCGAGGTGCGTGGAGGGGCCGCCGCTGCGCTGAACGGTCATGCGGTCCATGGATTTGTCCCAGTCGATCTCGATCTTGCCGGAGATCTGGGTGATGGGAGTCAGGTCGAAGTCGACGATGTTGCCGTTGGTGAACTGAAGCACGCCGACGAACAGCCCATTGGAGTCGCGGAAGAGTCCGGCGGCCAAGCCGGTGAAAGTGGCGGGGACATCGCCTGCGACGGCGAACGCCGCGCCGAGGAAGACCTTTTTGGATCCGGTGACGCTGTTGACCTTGAGGCGATACGTGAACTCGACGTGGAAGTCCTGCTTCCAGTTGATGCCGTATGGCTCGAACCCGATTCCCGCGGAACTGAACGTACCGGTGGGGCCGGTGTTATGAAACTCCAGGCGCGCGTTGGTTTCGTCAACCGAGGCGTTCCCGTTGGTGCCGTGGCCCCAGAACGACGCAAGCGCATTGTTGTTGAAGTTGTCTGAACGATGAACTGGCGCGGGAACCAGTCCTGCAAGGACGATGAGCGCGAACGACAGTGGCGCGATGGCGCGCCGGGACGTGAAGTGCATCGGGAGCATTCTTCGATCCTCAACGAACGAGATGTTCAATCGCCGGAGGGGGGCGGAGCCGGCGTCAATCGAGCCAGGGAATGGGTCGGACGCCACTGCGGCGCTTGGTTGGAATAGAGAAAAGGCTACCACTGGCCGGGAGGTTGTCAATGCTCGGCCGATGGTTTGTGGTTCGATCAGAACGCGCGCTTGTAGAAATCAGCCGCCCAGTTGTCCATGTAGACGTTGCTGCCGGTGAAATTGATGCTGCCGTTGGCCGTGAACGCGCCCAGGTTGATGGCGATCGGCAAAGCGCCGTATTGCGTGCCGAACTCGGCATAGAAGCCATCCAGGTTGGTGGGTGGCCCGCCGCTGCGCTTGATTGAGAGACGGTCTGCGGCCTTGTTCCAGTCGACTTCAATCGTCCCGGTGACCTGCGTGATGATCTGACCGTCGAAATCCACGAGGGCCCCGTTGTCGAATTTCATCCAGCCGACGTACGTCTGCGATCCATCCCTCAACAGTCCGCAGCCGACGCCTGTCATTGTTGCGGGAAAACTTCCCGCAAAGACCAGCGCTGTGCCCATGAACATCTTTCTGCCGGCGGCGACGTTGGTGAGGTTGAAGCGATACGACCATTGGATATGGAAGTCCTTCTTCCAGTTGATGCCGAATGGATTGAACACCACGCCGGACCCGCTGAGCGAGCCGGTGAGGCCCAGGCGGCTGAACTCGAGGCGCTGATTGGTCTCAGCGACGGTCATGTTGAAGTAACTTCCGGGCCACCAATACGCCGCAAACGCATTGTTGTTGAAGTTGTCCGACCGATGAAGCGGCGTGGGCGCGAGGCCGGCGAGCACGAGCATGACCAATGCGGCCGGGAGCGATGCGCAGCGAAGGGAGGCCAGACGAATGTTCATTGGTTTGTCTCCTGATGCCAGTCGGTTGCCGCAGCAGGGCATTCAACCTGTCCTCTGCCGCTTCTTCCCTCAATCACGACGAGTCATCGCCTTCGCCATCATCACAAATCCGACCGCCCCGGTCATGTTCAGCATCAGGCAGGGCAAAAACGTCCATACACCGCTGCCCGGCCGCCAGTGCTCCAGCATCTGATAGATGCCGACGCCCAGAAAGGGAGCTATGAGTCCGCGAATGCCCGTCAGCGTGACATGGACGCCCATGTAGTGGCTGGCGTTGTGGTCCTTGGCGAAGTCGTTGTGCCCCAAGTTCCACGCCAGAACCCCGCCCGAGTCGGCGATGCCCGTGACCAGCGCGGTGACGTACAGCAGCCAGGCGTGGCCGGTCACGCACGCAAGAAGCATGAGCGTGGATGCGGTGACATACGACCATGCATGGATCGCGCGGAAGGCGACGACGTGCCGGCGGTTGAGCAGTCGCGCCCACAGCGGGATCGCCACAGGCATGATGAGATCGGGGATCGCGCTGGTGATGAGGATGCTAGGCCAGTAGTTGAGGTGGAACCGATCCTGCAGCACGATCGCCAGCGGCGCGATGAGCATGATGTTCCCAAGGCCGAAGACGAACATCACCAGCATGAAGCGCCGATAGTGCGCGTCGTCGGCGAGCACGCGCCACACGGCAAGTGGATTGAGCGTCGGTCGCTGATCCTTCGTGCCCGAGGTCTCGGCCCGCATCAATCGCCGCTGCCCGCGCAGTCGCACTTTGGCGTAGATCGCCGTGCCCACGAGGCCGCCCGCGGCGCACAGAGGGAAAAGCCAGTGGAAGCTCGCCTCGTTCCAGTCCAACGCCAGACCCAGCAGGAACGCGACCGCGCACAGCACGATGGCCTGCACGCTGGCGAGGCGGCCGGCGATGCGTGCGCGGTCGGCCTGCGGATAGTTGTTGCGCCACACCGCCGTGCGGATCAGGATCACGCCAGTCCAGCAGATGCGGGCCGCATACGCGCCCACGCCCACGACCACCAGCCCGCCCGGGCTCCGAGGCGCGAGTGCGATCGCTGCGACGCTCAACGCCGTCAGCACCTGCAGCCAGGTGATCCATCTGATCTTGCTCCGCCCGTGTGTCACCGTCGCCCACAGGAAGCTGGTGATGTTGGCGAGCGACGATGCGGCGACCACGGCGGCGACGGCGAAGTTCAACTGCTCCTGCGAAATGCCCGCCACGCCGCTGAACGCTTTCTTCACGATCACGCTCAAGACGCCCCCTTCGATCGCGCCCAACATCATCGGCAGGAACCACCAAGCCACGAGTTCGCGGCTGTAGCTGGCGCGAAGCATGGGCGGTAGCGTGCGCGGATGAAACGATGCGATCGCCCCGCGCATGCCGCGCGCCCCGCTGCGCATGCCGCGTCCGATTCCACCCAGGCCCCGCCGCATGTGCCGCAGCGACGTGATGGCGGGCTCAACCGGGCTCACAGCGTGGCGAAGGTCCTTCCTTGGTCATAACGCGGACGAAGCGGCGAGTCTAGGCATACAGTGCAAAAACAACGGAACCCCGAGTTCATCGGGGTTCCGCATGATCGATCTTGATTGCGGTGGCTGAAGGTGTCCAGCTTCAAGCCTGAATCACCGCGGCATGCCGCTGGTATCGACGACCGGGAACGGCGTGAGGTGGCTTGGGTTGTCTAACATCCACATGCGCGAGATTTCGTCGTTCAATTCGCGCACGTTCTGGTTCATGGCGACGCGACGGTTGTTCTTGAACTCCTTCTTCGTCATCGCCATGCCGCGAAGTTCGGGCGTCTCGTTGGCGTAGCAGCCCGACAAGGCGACCACGGCGATGGACACGGCAAGCGCGCTCAGAGCAATCTTCATTGGGAAAACCTCGAAAGGTGGGGGAGTCGGACGGGTGCGTCCGGGCGTCGGAACAGGGATTCGTGAACACTAGGATGTACCAACAACGCCGCCCGGTGTCAATCTTTCGGCCCAAACCGCCCCGCGGGTGCGAAAGTTGTCGGCCGGATCATCTGCTCGCCAGCGGGGCGCACAAACTGCCGGAAGACATTGGAATCGGCGTTTCATGCGGTCGGGCCGAAGCCGCGGGTTTTGTGCTGAGCGGGCTCAGGTGCAACCGCACTCACGCGGGGGTCGAATGGTAGACTGTCGCTGGATGTTGGTCAGCGGCGTCTGATCCCCTCGGGTCGCAGCCGGCCGGGCCTATTTGCTCGAGCCTAAAGGACCCCATGGGATCGCTCAAAGAACCGCGACGATGATCAGGCCTCACGCCCGCACTCATCCTCGGATGATGCGGATGGAGTGGAAGATCGGGATCGATGGTCGGCGAACCCCCTTAGCACTGGGGTTCGAGCAAATCCCCGGACGGTGGCGCCCTCCGCATGGATCGCGCCGGTTACCCGATGGGATCAGACGCCGCGCTCTGCGCGACATCTTAAAAAGTCCACAGATCCAAAAGTCCACATTCGCCTGAGATCACGTCGGTTGACGTGGATTTCAGATGCAGAGATGTGGACTTGTTGACTTGTGGACTTGTGGACTTTTTACTGTCGTCATGACTCACGCCAACCTTTGGGCCCCCTGGCGCATGGCCTACCTGCGCGACCTGCTCTCGAAAGCCGATGACGTCGGCCCCCCCAACGGGGATTCGGCATCCACAGGCGACTTCCTCGCGCACTACTGGCAGCACCCCGAGCGCGATCGCGAACACCTCGTCGTGCATCGCAACGCGCATGGCTTGGTCCTGCTCAACCGCTATCCATATTCCAACGGCCACCTGATGGCCGCCCTGGGCGAGGCCATGCCGCGACTGCTCGACTACGCGCCTGCGCAACGCGCCGAATTCTGGCGATTGACGGAGATCGCGGTGGAGATCGTGCAGCACGCCCTCCAGCCCCAAGGTGTGAATGTCGGCCTCAACGAAGGCAAGGCCGCCGGCGCGGGCCTGCCCGAGCACCTGCACGCCCACATCGTCCCCCGCTGGGCCGGCGACACCAACTTCATCACCGTCACCGGCCAGGTCCGCGTCATCCCCAGCGCGCTCGAGCAAATGTGGGAACTCTGCGCGGATGCAGCGCGAGCCATCGGCGGGTAGCAGCGCCGGCGTGCCTCGCCTCACGCTTACGGCGAATCCGCGCTCTCGCTGGTGGTCACAACGGGATCCGTCTCGCCCTCCGTCCACCACATGCGCGGCGGCGCGGCGCTTCCGCTCATGCGGAGGTTGATCGGTGTGGCGAATTCCCCCTTCCAGAACTGTTTGGCCACCCCTGCGCGCAGGGCCAGCATGGGGTCGCCCGTGACATGCAGCCGCCACGAGCCTTGATCAGCCGCGCCTTCCTCC
>CAZCGB010000155.1:0-6472 GCA_964498045.1 uncultured Isosphaeraceae bacterium | reverse complement strand
GAGATTGATCAAGGAGTTGCACTCGACCGCCCGACGCACGAACGCCCAGCCGCACTGGGACATGCTCGTGGCCGCTGCAGACAACATGAACCAGCGCGTCGCAGATGGCGACCCGCAGAAGCCGCTGGCCAAGGTGTATCGTGCGTTGGCGACTGCGCGGCTGGCGGCGACGAAGTCCGATGAAGAGATACAGCTCGCGATTCAAGACCTCGATGAGGCCGCAGCGAAACTCGTGAACAACGATCTGGCATGGGCCGCCGAAATCGCTTTGCGGGGATCGTGGTTGACAAAGATGGGCGTGTCCGGCAAGTCACAGACCTCAATCGACGCGCAGCGTGAGCTCTTTGACGCAACTCAGAAGCGTGCCATTGAAGCGGCCCCAATGGGCCCCGAGACCGCCGCGGCGTATCTGACATCCCTCGTTCTGAACAAGATGAACAAGAGCGGGGATGTGACGGATGATGAGATTCAAACGGCCGCCGAACATCTTGCATCGACAATCAAGCCTGATGCAGAAACAGGCCTGATCGTTGACGCGGTCGGCTTGCTCGGCATGACTCCCGGCACAGGTCCGGAGTTGGCCCTCCGTGTCCTTCGCGACGCCATCAGCGCCAATCCGCAGGCATACGAACTGCATCTGCTGCAAGCGCGTCTGATGCTGGATCAGGGCGATGAGGATCGAGCCGAAAGCGTCATTCGCAGCGTCCTCAGCGCTCCGCAGCTCCCGGTGTCGTTCGTGTCGCAAATGCAGTTCTCTTTGCGCCCGCAGGCGGCAAGCCTGCTGTGCGACATTGAGTTTCGAAGGTACAGCAAAGCAAGCGCTTCCGATCGGCCCGCAGCCTTGCAGAAGATGAAGGCGGCGCGAGATCAACTGGCCTCACTGTCAATCGATCCCGCGAACGATCCGTTGTTGACTCGAACCGACGCAAAAATGGCTTTTGCGCAGCAGCAGTTTGTGGATGCCGCTGCGAAGTTCGAACAGCTGGTTCGGCTCACGGACAACAACGATCTGGAGATGCTTGCATACTCGGCTGCATCACTCGAGCAGATTGGCCAGATCGGTCTTGCATATGAGCGCATCACGACCGCTGTTCAAAGCAAGCCCGACTACATCCCCTGGATCATCGCAAAGGCTCAGATGGAGCTGCGGATGGGGAATTCACTGGAGGCGGCGAGAACGATCGACGTCATCCCGAATACCGCACTCTCCGATCCCCAGGTCCAGCAGATTGTCAGTGTCGTGAGACGCGCGGCGTCCGCCCCCAGTTCCGCGCCCGCAAGCACCGATCCAGTGCAGGTGGCGATTCTGGCGGCTCAGGACGCTCTGGACAAGAACGAAGTTGAGAACGCACGTGCCGCGCTGCTCGCGGCGTTGCACGACCATGCAGACTCTCTACCGCTGTATCGCGCCTTGGCGCAAGTGGAAATTCGGGCAGGCAATCGTGAGGCCGCCGGAAAATACGTCGAGCAGGGCCTCAAACTCAGCGCGAGCGACCAGCTCCTGAATCAATTGAGCGTGGGCTTGCGATTCGACGATCCGGTTCAAGCGACAACGGAATATCTGAAGGCGACACTTGTCGACGAAAAGCAGCGGCTCACCGCGCTCGTCGTGTCGATGGCGAATCTGGCGCAACAGAAGAGCGAGCTGGCGACGCGTCTGACCGCGACGAGCGACGACGCCGGCGCGAAGGCCGCCAGCGACGTCGCGGCCCGAGCCCTGGCCGAGGCGAATACGGCTGCGGAAGCCCTGGCGAAAGTCGAACCGGAGAACGCCCAGCTCGTCGAATTCCGATTCTCACAGGCGCTCGCCGCCAAGGATTGGGTCAAAGCTTCCGAGCAAGTCGCGATCGCCAAGCGGGCGAACATTGATGTCGCAGGCGGCGTGCTTTTCGAAGGCCGGCTTCAGATGGCGCAGGGGAATTTGAAGGAGGCGGTCCTTTCGCTGGAAAGCGCGACGGACAAGCTTGGATTCTCTTCGTATGCATGGCGCACGCTGGCGATCGCCTACCAGAACTCGGGGAACTTCGCGCAGGCGGAGCGGGCGTACGAGCAGGCGTATCGCTGCAATCCCAACGACGTGAACGGCGCCCGTGCGTACCTCACACTCTTGATGAGGCGCGGCGACAAGACCCGCGCGCTGCAGATTCTCCGCAGCGTGCATCGCCTGTCGCCGGACGATGTGGGATTGCGCGAGAGCTGGTTGGACCTCGAAGCGGAGGTTGGCGAGGCCGCTGTCGCCGTCGGCATGCGTAGCGAAATTTACGCAAACTCGCCGGCGGACCGATCCAACGCCGTGGCGCTGGCGCGCTTGCTGGCCACGCTTGAACCAACTCGTGAGACGATTCTCGAACCGAGCGGCGCGCCGACTTACAGTCAGCAGCGATGGGCGTCCATGTCGGGTGTTGAGCAGGAGGACATTCGCAAGGACATGCGGGCTCGCTGGACCGCGACGGCGGACAAGATCATTGAAACGCTGAGTCAGGAGAACGCTGACGACCTGCGTGTCGCTGTGCTCAAGGCCACTGTGCTTCGCGAGCGCGGCGACATCTCCGGCGGTGAATCGGTGATTCGCGATTTCATCGGCCGGCACGAGAAGTCACGGCAGACCGAAGACATGTACATTGAGCTCGGTCGTTACCAGGCAGCCGTCAGTCACTTCAATGATGCCGTGGCGTCCCTGCGTGAGGCCATTGCGCTCAATGGGCCGCAGCAGCGGGCAGCGGAGATGAATCTTGGCACGTTGCAAATGCAGTTGCGGCAATATGACCAGGCGATCGAGGCGCTTGAGAGCGCCAGGGCCAAGCAAGATGATCCGACGCTTCGGCTGCAAATCGTTGAATGCCTGATCAATCTCGGCCGCCTGGAGGATGCCGAGAAGGGCCTCAATGAGGTGACCAGCGGGAGCGGTGGAAGCGTCGCGATCCTGCTTCAGGCGCAGATTTACAAGACGCGCGGGGACAAGCAGGTGTCGCAGGGAGACCTTGCCGGCGGTGACAGGTATTTCGCCCAGCAGCGCGAACTGCTTGCCAAGGCCGAGGAACAGGATCCGACGAATCCCACTCCCCGTATTCTCCTGGCGCAGAGCCTGATCGACGAATACAACCGGACAAACAACAGATCGCTCCTCGATGATGCGATGGTGGCGCTCGAACGAGCGGATCGCATCCGCGCCGGATCCGTCGAAGTCAGCGCTTTGCGCGTGGCCATTCTGAAGGAAATGGGGGATCGCACGAACGCGATTGCGGAATTGCGGAAATCGCTTGAAGTCGCTCCCAACAACACCGCCGCCCGGCGCGATTTGATCCAGCTTCTGCTTGAGTCAGGAGATCAGCGCGGCGCGATGGCGGCTGTGGAGAACGCCATTCGACAGAACCCGACGCTGGCCGTCTGGCATGAAACCCGCGGCGACCTGCTTCGTCTGTCTCGCGGAAGCGCGGCGGACATCATCGCCGCCTACAACTCCGCGTTTGAGCTCAGCCCCTCAACCACCATGCTGCTCAAACTCGCTGATGCGATGCTCAGCGCCAGCCCGCCGAACTGTCGCGGCATCATTGAGAAACTGGAAGCCCGCCCTGAGGATCTCAAAGCCGATCCATCCGCTCGCGAAACATACGCCCGTGCGTTGGCATGCGACGGCAAGCGCGATCAGGCGGTGGAGCAACTTCGCCTGGCGTATGCTCGCAGAACGGAAATGATCAAATCAGGGTCGATGCCAGCCGAAGACATCGCCCGTTGGTACGTTGCCCTTTCAATCGTGTTTCCGGGTGAGCAAGTCGGCGAAGCCGAGAAGCTCGCCAACGAACTGACGAATGCCCAGCCAAATGTTTACGACGTTGGGGCTACGGCGGCCATGTGGATGCGTGTCGGGCCATCGGGGCTCAGCCGCGCGCTCGAACTGCAGCGGCAGGCATTGATCCTTTGCCCGACGAACAACACAGAGCTGCGGGCAAGCCTGAACTCGGATCTCGGCGACATGCTGATTCTGGGCGGAAATCTGAAGGACGCGGCGGATGCATATGATGTGGCTGTTCGTTTGCGGCCGTCCGATATCAACGCGCTGAATAACCTGGCATTCCTGAGGGCCGAGAATGGCAATGATCCCGCGGCCGCGGTGCCGTTGGCTGAAAGGCTGCTCGAAGCCGCCCCGGACAAGCCCGAAGTCCTGGATACGGTAGGTTGGGTCTATTTCAAGAATGGCGACCTTGAGAAAGCCAAGCAGTATTTGAGCCAATCAGCTGCAATCCGTCCTGCGGCGGATACGTACGTACATCTGGCCACCGTGCTGGCGAAGTCGGGAGATGCCTCAGGCGTCCAGCAGGCCCTGGTTGAGGCCGAGAAACTCTCGCCTTCTCCGGAAACACAGCAGAAAATCAAGGCTCTGCGCGACGATATGAAATAAGAGATCGTTGATCGCGCTGTCCGAGAAGCAGACCATCAGGCAGAGAGCAGGCGTTCGCACCGCACGTGGTGTTGAAATCGTCTGCGTCACGAGTCCGAAGTTCGAACGCGTTCACAGCCAACTGCCCGCACTCGCGCTCGCGCGCGTCGCGCAACGCCGGTAGAAGAAGCAGAGGAGTTCCGTCATGACGATGATGAGTCAATCGCGAAGCAGCATGCACACCCGAACGGCGCAATCCGCGCCGGGCGCAGTCGCCGCAGCGGCACAGCGGCGAGCGGATCGTCTTCCTGCCGTAGGCGCTGCCGTCGATCCCATCAAAGTTCTGAGGCAGTATCTGTGGGTCATCATTGCCTCGGGCATGATTGGCGGGATCCTGGGCGTCGCGGCATACCTGGTGCTGCAACAGGTCTATCCCCTGTTTGCGGGCTCGGTCGTCTTTGAAGTCCGCCCGGGCCTGCAGAAGTCCTCAGATGTCGGCACCATCGATGTGGCCAACGACGACATGGTGTTTCGCCAGGCCCAGACCGAGGCGTACATCCTCACCAGCAGAGACGTTCTCGAAGCGGCGTTGAAGAATCCGGACGTGCAGAACACAGATTGGGGAAAGTCCTTTGTGACCAACGGCGTGTTTGACCATGCGAATGCGTTGAAGGCGCTTGAAGAAGAGGTTTCCACCAGTGTTCGTCGCAGCAGCAACCTGTTCCTGCTGCATTGGTCGGCGCACAAGCCCACTGATGTGCCGGTCGTTTTGAACGCGGTCGCGACCGCGTACCAGCAGCGGGCGCAGCGGCGTGATTCTTCCCAGTACGACTTCAACCTCACGCTTTTCCGCGATCAGCTTGCGGCGACGCAGCGGGAACTGGGGAACGTGGAAGCGGAAATCAAGAAGCTGATCACGGATTCGAACATGACCACTCTGGAAGACACGCGGTTGAGTTCGCAGTCGTACCAGATGCAGGAACTGACCAAGACATCCACCGAGTTGCAGACCAACCTCAATATGGCGGCGTCAAGCCTGGATTTGATTCGCCAGCAGATTCAGGGACGAGTTCAGCCGAGCCCGGAAGATCGCACTGACGCTGAGCAAGATATGAGCGTGCTGGAATTCATGCAGACAGTGAACTACGCGAAATCGCAGTATCGCGAACTCATGGGCACAATGCAGCCTGGAAACGCGCGGTTGCGGGATGCGGAGAATCGCGTGAAGGCGATGGAAGCAGAGCTGGAAGACAAGATTCAGAAGATCATGCTCCGCAACCTCCAGGGCAAGGCCACGGAAATGGAGAACACCGTGAAGCGGTTGGAGAACGCCGTCGAGCAGAATCAGAAGGAACTGGACTCGATCGGCCGCACGCTCCAGGACCTGGCGGGCAAGCAGTCCGAACTCGAATCGCTCAAGAGCAAGCGCGAGTATCTGCAACAGCAGCGGCAGTCGGACATGGAATTGGTCAGCGAAGTGACCATGATGAAGTTGCGAAAGGACGCCTCGCGCGTCGCGCTGACCCAGGCCGCGTTCACGCCCCGTGAACCGTCGTTCCCGCGAAAGCAGGTCATCGTTCCGCTCGGGGTGCTCCTGCTCATGGCGTTGACCATCGGCGTGATCTTCCTGCGTGAGCTGATGGACAAGCGCGTCAAGAGCGCCAGCGACCTGGCGACGTTGCCGGGCGCGCGAGTGCTGGGCAGCCTGCCCGACACCAGCGATGATCCGACGCGGGTCGCCACGCCCGAATTGGTCGTGCGCAAGAACCCAGCAAGCATCCTGGCTGAGTCGTATCGCCAAGTCGCCACAGCTGTGCTTCCGGAACTGGATCAGCGCGAAGCGCAGACGCTGCTGCTGGCTGGAGGCCTGCCCGAAGCGGGAACCACGACGGTGGCGACCAACCTCGCCGCCGCCGCCGCCGCAACCGGCCGAAGTGTCCTGCTGGTCGACGCGAATTTCCGTCGTCCAGGCCTTGGCAAGGCCATGGGCGTCAGCGACGAAGCGCTCGGGCTTGGCGATGTCCTGTCCAGCGGCGTGTCGATCGATGAGGCGATTCACGACTGCGGCGACGGCGTCAGGGTGATGCCCGCAGG
>CAZCGB010000154.1:0-6489 GCA_964498045.1 uncultured Isosphaeraceae bacterium | reverse complement strand
ACCTGGCCGACAAGGCGGGCGTCGCGCGGGCCATCGAGGAGTTCGTGAAGACCTGTTGCGGCCGCGTTGCCGCCTCGAAAGCCCAGCCGGATCGCAGCCGAGAACTGGCCGACCTGAACAAGCGGATCAAGACGACCGTCGCCCTGCTCTCGGACAGCGACCTCGCCGATGTGGGCGAACTCCGTGCCGCCCTCGTCGATCTCAAGCGGCGACGGGAGACCCTTGAGGCCGACGTGGCGAACAAGCCAGCGTCCCCCACGTCGATCGACCCCGATCGCCTGCGGACTTGGGCGCGTGAGCAGGTCGCTGGACTCTCGCAGGCCCTCAAGCCCGGCACGTCGATGATGGAGGCACGCGCGGCCGTCCACTCGTTCATCCCGAAGATCGAGATCGACCCGGACCGCAAGGTGGGTACGCTCTACCTGCCGCGCGACACGTGCAGCGCCCTTCAATCAGCGTTTGTCAGACGGGATACGAGCGCATCTTCCAGCCATTCATGCACGGTGCTGGTGGCGGAGCGCTGCGGATCGCCGAGATGATCGAGCAGCGGCGTCTCGAAGGGCGAAACCAGGGTGATGATGTCGCTGACGTCTTCGGCGATTTCCGGCAGTGTCGCGCCGGCGGTGTAAGTGGCCTTTCCCGAGAAACTCATGTGCGTGCTCCTTTGTTGAGAGGTCAGAAGTCAGAAGTGGGAAGATGAAATTGGGGTGTGAGGCGAGCGCTGTTCCCTGCCGCGGGTGGCAATCCGCCGAGAGCCATGGCGTGCGCGCGTGCTTGAGCGCGCAGCGATCACGACCGCCGCCGCAGTCGCAGGTAGCGCATCAGGTCAAAGCGGTGACCGGTGGTCCGCGCGGTGTTGGCCGCGCTGTCGATGACCTCGCGCGCCGGCGTGGGCTCACCGCCGCCGACTTGACGCGGAGACATCGCGCCCGCACCCAGGCTGCGGACCCGGCGGCCGCGGCGTGCGATGTCGCGTCCAGCATCATGCGCGGGCGATGCTTCCGAGGCTGCCGCACGACGCCGATGGTCGCCCGACTTAGTTCGATTTTCATAGGAATCTCGACAGCAGCGTCCGCGACGCATGTCTCCGGCTTGAAGTCGGAACTCAATGCCCCTCCGCCTCCATCGCCGGCGTCTGACGAACCGAGTTTCATTTGAAACTCGTTTTTTGCTGCGTGCGCCTGGTCAATGGTGTCCGTACGCGCGCGATTCGAGGTCGCGGCGTCGTTGACGTTGCCGGTCGCTTGGGAATCCGTCGCGGGTTTGCCCGGCTGCATGTCTTGATTGGCTTCTGTGTGCATGGATCGACTCCAGATTTGGTGAATGACTGACTCAGGGATTTCAAAGGGCCGGCGCGACGTCACCGACATCACTTCGCCGACTCGTCGCCGTAGCCCAGCTCGGCGCGCACCGTCTCCGCCGGCACGCCCAGCTGCAGTTTGATCAGCGCGTCGTTGAGCCTCCGCGTCTCGTCAATGGGCAGCGGATCGCTCCAGGCGACTTCGACGTGGCGGTCAGCCGGCTCGCTGCGATACACGCCGTGCACATCCAGCGCGTGCAGGATGAGTTCGCACAGCCGCGCGATGCCCGCGCCGCAGGTCAGCCGCTTGCGCTTAATCTTCGCGAGCGTGCCCATCAGGCTGATGCGCAGCGCGTTCTCGCTGGTGAGGTTGCCGACCTTCGCGTTGATGTGACCGGCCGCGGCGGGCGTCACGCCCGATGCCTTGTCCATCGCTTCGCGCAGTTCCTGGATGTGCTGGCGTTCGCTGGGCGAGTCCGCGTCGCCGCCGAACGCCTCGATGGAGGCGTCAAGGTTGTCGGTCATCCACATCTGCCCGGGGCCGACCGGCCGCTCGCTGAAGTTCTCAATGCCCTTGCCCAGCCACATGCGGAAGCTCTGCATGGTGACGCGGTTGGCGCGATCGCTCAGCCGCGTGTTCAGTTCATCCTGCAGCGGAATCAGCGGCTCGACATCGCTCAGTCCTTCCCAGCACAAAGGCTGCGGCAGGTTCTGCACGTGCACCACAGGCACGCAGCCGAGACGGTTGTGCTGATCGAGGACAAGGCCGCCGTCCTCGTAGCGCTGAATGCGGTCTGCTGAGAAGATCTGGGTGATGGTGCGCGAGCCGCGGCGACCAGCGTCCCAGGAACCAGAGTCGCCGGGCTTTGCGCGCCAGCCGACGGCGCGCGTGATTCGCGAGAGCAATCCTTCGCGCTCAACCTCGTTGGTCGGCTGGCTCCAGTGCAGAATGTACGCGTCGATCACACGATAGTCGCGCTCATTCAGCAGCGCGATGGCCCGCGGCGCCTCGACCGTCTCAATCACCATGGAAGAGCGGACGCGATGAAGCGTCTCGTCGAGAGAGGGTTCAGACGCAAGGGCGCCCGCGGGACCATCAAACGCGCTCCCCCCAGAAGAAGCGCCCGACTTGGAAGGAATTGACGATTCAGGTTCGATCGACACCAGGAAATCCACATGTCCGTACACCGAGCCGAGCACAGCCGCGCTCTGCCACAGTGACGGCCCCGACTCCCCATCGGCGCCGGCGTCGAGCGCGGCGGCAAGCACCGCCTCGATCTCACGCCGCTTCGCGGCGTCACGGGCCATGCTCACCAACCGGGGCGGGGAGGGGAACATGAAGTCCACCAGCGTGTGAATGCGCCAGGCGATGTCGTTCTCGATCACGATCTCGCGCAGAGCGCGGCCGTCGTTGCGATGGCGGCGATTTCCCGTCAGGCGCGAAGGCAGCCCCACGCGCTGCGCCGGCGGACCCGACGAACCGCCCGCATCGCCCGGTTCGGCGAGCGCGTTGCGGTAGTAACGCCACAGCCGCTGCAGGCGAGGCAGCGTTCGCCGCTCATGCTCATCGATCAGCGCCGCAAGCAGGTCTTCACTGAGGGGAATCGAAGCGAACGGCGAGAGTGAGAACGACATGCGCGAAACTCCGATCGAAAGGGGGCAGGGCGGGACGCGTGGATGCGGGAGCGATTTCGCCGTCGCGGAAAAACACGACGGCCCGATACCCATGGGCGGAGTTCGACGCTGGCGCGCGCAGACTGCCAAAGTCATCGCGCCGGTCGTTTGCTGACAAGGACTTGCGATGCGCGAAATTCTCGGATTGGGTTGAAAACTGGTCCGGTCTGGCGCGCGCAAAATGTCAGAAAACCCGCCGGCGCACCGTGCGCGGTCATGCGAGGTCGCCGGCTGCTGAATCCGGCCGGGATTCCGCGGTTTCTCCATGCAGCGCGGCAGGGCGCAACATGTAGAATCGAGTCGAAACAGGGAGTTCCGCCATGACTTCAGCGCATGTCGCTCGTTCTCGCCGCTCCGATCGTGCAGCGTCTTCCAACCTCATCAAAGGCAAAGGCGCAGGCGTCGCCAGCGCGTTCGCGCTGATGACTTCACTGCTGCTTGCGCCTTTGCCGCAGCATCAAGCGCAGGCGCAGCAGGTGCCGTCCGCGCCCGTCAACGGCATGAGGCCCGTCGATCTGCGCACGCACGCCATCACCAACGCCACGGTGATCCCATCGCCCGGCCAGAAGTTGGAGAAGGCGACGATCATCATCCGCGACGGCGCGATCGAGTCGATCGGACCAGCGGCGGATGCAAAAGTCCCCGCCGGCGCGCAGGTATGGAATGCCGACGGCCTGACGGTGTATCCGGGGCTGATTGAGTCGGCCCTGCTGATACCGCCGACGGCGACGACGATTTCCAACGGCGCGCACTGGAATGCGAAGATTCGGCCGGAGACGGAGATGTGCATGCAGCCGCCGCCCGACCGCGCGTTGCGCAAGGACCTGCGCGGCATGGGCTTCACCGCTGCGGCGGTGTATCCCGACTCCGGCGAGCTGCGAGGCAGCGGAACGTTCATCGCGCTTGCGGACGAAGACAACCAGGTGCGCACGTATCGCGACAAGACCGCGATGATGGCGACCTTCGACTACGGCTTCAGCTTCAACCGCGCAGCAACACCGGCGCCCGGCACGCCCACGCCCGGACAAACTCCGGCCCTGACTCCCGGCCAAACGCCGATGGTCGATCGCGGGGAACGCGCAGGCGGCGGCGGATACCCGTCATCGCTCATGGGCGCGATCGCGCTGTTCCGCCAGACCATGCTCGATGCGCACTGGCGCAAACAGTGCCTGCAGGTATGGGCCGAGCATCCGCAGGGCAACGAGCCGCCGCCGCCGCAGGATGCGTTGGACGCGCTGCAGCCGGTGATCGATGGCAGGCAGCCGGTGCTGTTTGACTGCAGCGATGAGAGCAACGCGCTGCGGGCCGACCGCGTCGCGAAAGAATTCAAACTCGACCTCTGGATGCTGGGCAACGGCCTGGAGTTCCGCAAACTAGATGAGATCGTCGCGACGCACAGGCCGATCTACGTGCCGCTGGATTTCCCCACGCGGCCGACGGTGAACACCATGTCACAGGCCGATGCGCAGTCGCTTCAGGACCTTTTGACGTGGGAGCAGGCTCCGACGAATCCGCGCAGGCTCATCAAGGCCGGTGCGACGGTCGCACTGACCACGCATCGTCTGCGCACGAAGACCGAATTCCCCGCGAACCTGCGCACCGCGATCAAGCACGGGCTGACCGAGGATCAGGCTCTCGCCGCGCTCACGACGACGCCTGCGAAACTGCTTGGCGTCGATTCGATGATGGGCACGATCGAGCCGGGCAAGGTCGCCAACCTCGTCGTCGTGAAAGGCAATCTCTTTGACAAGGACGCGAAGATCCGCGACGTGTGGGTGAACGGCCGGCGAAGCGAGATCAGCAAGGACCCGCGGCTGGAGGTGAAGGGCAAAGGTCCGCTGAAGCTGGAGAAGGAAGGCGCGCCGGAGATCACCGTCGAAATCGACAGCACCCGGCCGAGCGTGACGTTCGTTGACGCGGCGAAGAAACGGACTTCGGCCAAGAACCCCGCGCTTTCGGGTGACCTGCTTTCGTGGACCGTTGATGGCCAGACCCTGGGCATGCCCGGCGGATACATCCGCTTCGGCGGCGCGATCGAGAAAAGCGACAAGAACTTCACGGTCACCGGCAATGCGACGATGGCGGATGGCTCCATCGTGCCGTTCGTGATCGACATCACGCCGGGCGAGATCGCCCCACCCCCCGGCGGCGGCGATGAAGGCGGCGGGCGCGGTGCGCGCGGAGGCGAGGGTCGAGGCGGCGCTTCAGGAGCAGGCGGCGGGCGGCCTCGCGATCCCGTCAGTGGCGACTGGACGGTCACCATCGACGAAGTCCCCGACATGTCCATCGCCATGACGCTGAAGTTGAACGCTGACAACATCGTCAGCGGAACCATGACCATCATGGGGCAGCAGATGCCCATCAACTCAGGCAAGTACGATGCGGGCTCAAACACGCTGACGCTTTCGACGCCGACTCCGACCGGCCAGGACGCCGCGGTCGAGGTCAAGATCAACGGCAATCAGTTCACCGGAACCGCGAACGGGCCGCAGGGCGTGATGAACATCACCGGCAAGAAAGAGGGTGCAGCCGCGAACGCCGAGCCAACCGATCCCGCACCGCAGCAGCAGCCCGACGCCAACACCAATGATCAACAGGCTCCGGTCGATCAGCCAACGCCTGGACAGGGTCGACGACGCGGGCCGCGCGGACAGGGTAGAGGTGGTGGCGGAGGCGGTCGCTTCGGCGGCGGACCACCCGGCGCGGGAGATGGCGCCGGCCCGGGCGGTCCACCAGAGGATGCGCCGTTCGAAATGCCGAGCGACGATCTCAACTATCCCTTCGGCGAGTACGGCTCAGCCAAGCCCGCCCAGCAGCAGAACGTCCTGCTCGTCAACGCCACCATTTGGACTTCCGGTCCCGATGGCATCATCAACAAAGGCTGGATGCTTGTGACCGATGGCAAGATCGCAAGCATCGGCTCAGGCGATCCCGCGTCCATGCTCGTCGGCGGCGAAACCATCATGATCGACTGCCAGGGCAAGCACATCACGCCCGGCATGATCGACTGCCACAGCCACACCGGCATCGACGGCGGGGTGAACGAAGGCACGCAGGCCGACACCGCCGAGTGCCGCATCGGCGACTGCATCGATCCCGATGACATCAACTGGTATCGCCAGCTCGCCGGCGGAACCATCGCCGCCAATCAACTGCACGGCTCGGCGAACCCCATTGGCGGGCAGAACAGCGTCGTGAAGATCAAATGGGGCCATCCGGCCAGTGATTTCCCGATTCCCGACGCCATCGGCGGCATCAAGTTCGCGCTGGGCGAGAACGTCAAGCGTTCCAGCGGCCGCTATCCCAACACGCGCATGGGCGTGGAGACATTCGATCGCGACGCCTTCACCGCGGCGAAGGATTACCGCGAAACCTGGAACCGCTACAACGCGCTGGGCGCGGATGCCAAGGCAAGCACGATGCCGCCGCGCCGCGATCTGGAACTCGACTGCCTGGTCGAGATCCTCGAAGGCAAGCGCATCATCCACTGCCACTCGTATCGCCAGGATGAGATC
>CAZCGB010000153.1:0-6596 GCA_964498045.1 uncultured Isosphaeraceae bacterium | reverse complement strand
GGAGGAAGTGGGGTTCATCGGCGCAATCGCCGCGTGCAGGAACAGGACCGTGGCGAAGAACGCGCGGCTGATCTGCCTGGAGAATTCACGTTCGTTCCCGCATGACTCCCCCATCGGCGCAGGCCCCATCGTGCGCGTGGGCGACCGAATGAGCGTCTTCCAGCCGACGCTGACCAATCAGATCAGCATGCTGATGATGGAGCATCAGAAGTCCAACCCAACGTTCAAGTATCAGCGCAAACTCATGCCCGGCGGCACCTGCGAAGCGACGACCTTCTCGGCCTATGGCTATCAGTCGACATGCCTGTGCCTGCCATTGGGCAACTACCACAACATGATCGACATCGACGGCGTGACGAGCGGGAAAGCGAAACGCGCGATGGTTGGGCCGGAGTTCATCAGCGTCGAGGACTACCACGGCCTGATCGAGATGCTGATCGTCTGCGCCACGCAGATGGATGCGCTTGATGCCCCGACTCTGGAATCGAAGATGGAAGGGCTGTTCAAGGAGTACGGATTCGTATTGGATGCGCCATGACTCATTCAGCGTGAGCATCACGATCCGCTTGCCCAGCCCGCACAAACGGCACAGGTTCCGCGAAGCCGCCCATCCGTTTGCCATCCACATTTGCTGCCCGGGGAACTGAATTGGAACCTTGGCGTGTCTCAATCCAGGGGAGAACGCTCATGCTTCGCACACATCGCCAGGCCGCCAATTCGAAGTCCAGAACCAAGCCCGCCAAAAACGTCTCCAAGGACGGCGTGTTCGAACCCGATCAGCGCGTGGTCATCGCGGTGATGGCGGTGGGCATGCTCGTCGGGGCGCTTTTGACGACGGCGCCGTCAAAGGAAGCGGCGAAGCTGCATTCGCCCATGTCGCACCAGCCCACGCACGCGGCTTCGAATCGCTGATTTGGATTCGTTCTCGTCTTTGGGCCGGGCTCGGTCGCGGCATCACAGCTGAACAAGCTGCATGTCGGATTCGACGCGCTCGGTTTCGCCCGGTGTCGCGATCTGCGCGAACTCGGCGACGCCGAGCGCTTCGGTCATCGCGCGACGTGTGGCCGACGCGTCATAGGCCGCGGGCCGATCGCCCGTCCTCATCGCATTCAAATCGATCGCGATCTGCGCTTCGCTCTTGCAGAAGTCGATGGGGTCGATGGCGCGCTCGAAGGCCTGGATGCGGTTGCCGGCGTTCTCGAAGCAGCCGGACTTCTCCGCCCATGTCGCGCCGGGAATCACTACATCGGCGCGCTCGGCGAGTCTGCTTTGCAACGTATCAATGAGCGCGACAAAGCGCGGCTTGGCGTCGATCGCGCCCAGGAGCTGCGGCGTCGCCCATTCGCTGGGATAGTTGCCGGTGACGACCAGCGCATCGATCGAGCCGTCACGCGTCAGCGCGGTCTGCAGCGCATCGAACTCAAGCACTTGGCCTTGCGCCATGCGGCCGAGCACGCGGCGCACGCCGCGCGCGTTCGGAGCTTTCTCCGCATGCATCTTGAACCCGCCGGGGAAGGTCTTGTCCTGACCATGCGTGGGAACCGGGCCGACCGCCAGCACCGCGTTGGGGTTCACGTTGAGCATGAACCTGGCCAGCAGATAGGCGTCTTCGCACGAAAGCATCGGGCTGATCATCGCCGCGGGCTTCTTGGCCTCGCCCAGCGCGGTCAGCAGCGTCTCGTATGCCGCATCCCATGCCATGGGCGCGTCGATCGGATCGTTCGCGTCGAACCCGGTCAATCCCTTCACGCGCGGCAGCGTCAGACGCTCCGCTGAATGAATGAACTTCCAGCCATAGCGCACTTCATCGGTGATCCACCACTTGTTCACGTCGAGGTTCGCGCGCGGCTTGACGCGGTACACCACGCCCTTGTTGTGCTCGATGGAGATGTTGTCGCCCGAGGCGGTCAGGCCGTCGATCGAAGGCGTCTTCTGCAGGAACCACACGCGCTGCTGGAAGAGGAAATCCTTGTCCAGTAATGCGCCGACCGGGCAGATGTCCACAACGTTGCCGGAGAGTTCGTTGTTCAGCGGCAGGCCGGGGAAGACGTCGATCTGCTCCATCGCGCCGCGGCCATCGACCATCAGTTCGCCCGTGCCGGTCACCTCGCGCGTGAAGCGCACGCAGCGCGTGCACATGATGCAGCGATCGCTGTACAGCAGCACGTGATCGCCCACATCTTTCTTGGGCTGCTTGATCTTCTGCTCCTGAAAGCGCGCGACGCTGCGGCCGTATTGATAGGAGTAATCCTGCAGATGGCACTCGCCGGCCTGATCGCACACCGGGCAATCGACCGGGTGATTGATCAACAGGTACTCCATCACCGCCTTTTGATTCGCGATGGATTTGGGCGAATCGGTGTACACGACCTGGTTGTCGCCACAGGTCGTCTGGCAGGTCGGCATGAGTTTCGGAATCGGCTCAAGCGCGCCGGTCTTGGGATTGGGCCCCCACACCTCGGCGAGGCAGATGCGGCAGTTGGCGACGATCGACAGCCCCGGGTGGTAGCAGTAATGCGGGATCTCGATGTCGTTGTCCAGCGCGACCTGCAGGATCGTCTGACCCTTGGTGAACTCCAGTTCGCGGCCGTTGATGGTGATCTTGGGCATAAGGAAACGCCGAAACGTCGAAAAGTCGAAACGTCGAAAGAAGACGGCGGCGGGCGAATGGTAGCAGACGCCTTGGCCGCTTGTGGCTTTGAGGCGCGATGACTGCAGGATCAATCGCGGGTTCTGCGACTCCGCTCAGCCACGCGTTTCTCGTGCCTTCCAACGAAAAAGCCCAGGCATGGCCATGCCTGGGCTTTGGCCTCAAGTGATGCGAATCACGCCTCGCGCCGGCGGCGGCTGAATCCGATCAGGCACCCGGTGATCATCGTTAGCGCGCTCGCAGGACCTGGAACGCTGGAGAACGTCACCCGCACGATGATGTCGTTGTAATCCGCGTCGTACCACGGATGGCCCGGACGCAGGTCTTCGATGTGCAGCAGGCCTGCCGCAGCGTCCCATGCGAAGTTGTTGACGTCGTTGGGGACGTCAGTGCGGAAAAGATCTTCGTGGCCGGCGGGCTCGAACACGCGATAGGCGAAGTGCAGCACGTCGCCTGCGTTGTACACGCCTTCGAGCACGATGGTGTTGCCGGCCGTTCCCGCCTGATTCACGAACGTCTGCTGGCCGAGCCCGGGCGCGCCGGTGTCGGAGACGGGCATGGTGACCTGCAGCGCCGTTCCTGCGCCGAGGAACGACAGCTCGCCGGTGTACGCCGCATCGGCGCTGAGGAATTCAAGGGTGATGGTGGTGTTGCCGTTGGGCACGATAATCGGTGCGCCGACGACGTACTCCGCCTGTGCGGACGATGACAGCGCGATGGCCAGAGCCACCGCGCCCGCGGAACTCGCTTTCAAGATCATGAAATAAACCTCTCTTCTCTTCTTCTCTTGGGACGCCCTCAGGCAACGCATCGCCGCCGGCGAAGGCCGCGGCTGATCACATCGCGATTGGATTTTCCGATCTCTCTCTGAATCACTCTCGAACGACCGAATCGCTCTCAATCGAATCGGCTTGCGACAATACGCTCAATCCTTCGACAGGCGAACACCGAAAGCTCCGCTTTTCTTTCGGCGTTGCGGATCGTCCATCCCGAATGTTCAGATTCATCGTACCGATCGGTGTGTTTTGCGAGAACACATTCGCACGAATGAGGAATGTGCCTGTGCAGACGAAGGCGCACAGCTTGCGCGAGGGTGGAGCGCGCGACGCTGATTCATTGTGAATTCCACCCAGTTTGACTTTTCTGGCAGTGGTTGTGTTGTCCAACCGCACTTCCGGATCGACAATATGTTCATGCATCGACTTGCCTTCCCGCTGATCACCGTGGTCTGTCTCGCGCTGACGAGCTGCACGAAGTACGAATTCGTGATCAAAGCGCCCGAGGAATCGGTCGGCACGCTCGCGAAGAAGGAGCACCTGATCGAGTGGGAGCCCGTGAACTACTATTTCGTCGATCAGTCGAGCCGCGTGGGGATTCGCATTGAGAATCCGGGCGATGTGCCGCTGATGATCAAGGGTGACGAAAGCTACGTCGTCACGCCTGATGGCGAATCAAGCCCGATGCGTGGCGGCGTCATCGCACCCAACACATGGATCGGCATCACCATTCCCCCGCTGGTCCGCGTCTACGGCGGAGGCGGCGGTGGAGTTTCATTCGGCATCGGCGTCGGCACATGGGGCAACTCCGGCGGCGGCGCGTTCGGCGTCGGCTATGACCCGATGTGGGACAGCGGTTTCTACGCGCCCCAGGACGAAGTCGCCTGGCGCTGGAAGGACGGCTCTGTGCGCATGCACCTGGTCATCGTGAATCAGGAAGACCCGTCGGTGAGGTCCGAACAGGAGTTCACGATCGAGCGGCGGAAGGTTGCGAAATAGGCGCTCCTCGACCGGAGGAGGTGTGATATCTTGAGGTGCAGGCAGGCGCTCCGTGCGGCTGCCGATTGATTTGGCAGTCAGCAATTCGCCAAATCGGAGGGTCTGCAACATGCAGTCTGTATCGGGTTCCACTTTCCATCGCACGCTTCGCGCGCTTGGCACGGGCATCGCGTTGGCGATCGCTTTGGTGTCGACAGTTCCGACATTCGCGCAGTGCGAGGGGCCGTGGCAATCAATGGGCGGCGTACCGGGCGTTGATCGCCAGATCAACGCGATGACGTATTGGGATCCCGACGGCGCGGGGCCGCAGAAGCAGGTCTTGGTCGTGGGCGGCCTGTTCAAAGTGGCTGGCGACGTGTTCGCAGACAATATCGCGACGTGGGACGGCGACCGATGGCATGCGTTCGCGAAGGGTATTCCAACTTATGTCAGTGAGAATGGTTCGAATGGCGTGCTGGCGCTGGCGACGCTCCCCGACGGCACGCTAGTTGCTGGCGGCCAATTCTCGAATGCCGGCGGCACCGCTGTCCAAGGCATCGCCAAATGGTCGGGGACGAACTGGCTCGCGCTTGGTTCGGTCAGCTCGGCGCTGGTACGGGTGCACGCGCTCGCCGTGTTGCCCAACGGCGATCTGGTGGCGGGCGGACACTTCTCAAGCATCGGAGGCGTCGTTGCGAACATGATTGCGCGATGGGATGGTTCGGCCTGGCATCCATTGGGCGATGGATTGAACTGGACAGTCAATGCGTTGTGCGTATTGGACAATGGTGATTTGATTGTCGGCGGGCGTTTCAGCACTGCGGGCGGGATTCCGGCGAACCTCATCGCCCGATGGGATGGGCAGGCTTGGCATGCACTTGGAAGCGGAATCACCGGGAACCCATCTTCTGAAGTGCGCGCGATCGCGAAGACAGCCGACGACGAAGTAGTGGCGGCGGGTTGGTTCGACTTTGCCGGCGAGGTCCCGGCCACCGACGTCGCGACTTGGAATGGCGAGCGGTGGAGTGCGCTGGGCCCGCCGCTGACTGAGCCGAATTTCTATTGCCTGCATATTCAGGCCAATGGAGACATCATTGCAGGCGGCACCAATATGTACGGAGCCGATCCGGATGGGCTGGGCGGGGGCCAAGTCGTTCGATGGGACGGCGTCCAGTGGCATGGCTTCGGCCCAAGCGTTTGGGGCTGGCCGCCCGTTACAGATGAAAACACACCCGCGCCACGGACCATTCTGGAATCACCCGACGGAAGTCTCATTGTCGGAGGTCTGTTCGTCAACGCGGGCACCACGGGCGTGTCCAACATCGCCTCCTGGGACGGATCGCGCTGGCACGCACTGGGTACTGGCCTGAATCAATCTGCGGGCAGAATGTTTGTGCGAGCCAATGGCGACTTGATCATCAACGGCGTTTTCACGCATGTCAGCAATGTTTCAGCTTACGGCGCCGCGGTGTGGGACGGGCAGCAGTGGTCCGCCCTCTCGCGCACTGACGACGAAGTCACGCTGAATAACACCAATCGCGTGGATTCAATCAGAGAACGCGCCAACGGCGACCTGATCGGCGTCGGTACGTTTGTCCTTCGATCAGGTCAGTGGCGATACGCGCTCGTCCAATGGGATGGTCGCACGTGGAATCGAATCAGTGATCTCGTTCTGTGGTTGCAACTGCCACTGGTGCGATCGAATGGCGAGATTCTGGCGAGCGTCGGCTTCCAGAACGGCCAGAATTTGGATTTCTACATCGGCCGGCTGGACGGCTCGTCATGGACTGCTCTCTACAGTCCGACTGGCGTTAGTCGGTTCGAATCGCTAATTGAAATTCCAGATGGCCAACTGCTTGAGGCGGAGTACGACGCTCTACAGAACAACCAGCCCCGCTCCGTTCGACGAGGTGATGGCTCGAATTGGACGACCCTCGGCGGCGCGTTCAACAGCACCATCTCGAAAATCATTCCACTGCCGAACGGCGACATTCTGGTGCATGGATTGTTCTCAACCGTCGGCGGTGCGCCGATTAGGCGACTCGCACAATGGAACCGCCAGTCGTGGCAGGCGCCAGATCCTGCGCCCCCAGCGTCGATGTACCTCACCGATATCGTCGTGATTCGGGATGGGCGCTGGGTCGCGGTTGGAACGATAGACGGCAACCGACAGTTGATCCGATTCGACAATC
>CAZCGB010000152.1:0-6606 GCA_964498045.1 uncultured Isosphaeraceae bacterium | reverse complement strand
TCCGGAAGTCGAAGGGATCATCGCCGCGTTCTTCCACGATCACCTGCCGGATTGATGATACATTGACACGTCGCCGCATTCCTGCCGCACATGACCGATCCCGCACCCAACCTGCTGACGCGGCTCGCCTCGAAACTGAGGCTGGATCATGACTGGGCATTGCTCGCGGTGGCGGCGGTGCTCGGCTTGATCATGGCGGGCGTGGCGACGGCGTTCATTCTTCCGCTGCGGTGGATTGAGGATTGGGCGGCCGGGCAGCCGCGCTCGCGCATGCTCTGGCTCGTGCCGCTGGCGCCCATCGCCGGTGCGCTGCTGACGGGCGTGATCCTTCGCATCATTGGTGAAACGGCCATGCCGGGCGTCTCGGCGGTGATGTATTCGATTCATCGCCGCCGCGCACGTCTGGACCTCAAGCTTGCCCTGGCGAAATGGATCGCCTCGACGTTCACGATCGGCTCAGGCGGGTCGGCCGGACCAGAAGGGCCGATCGTCACCATCGGTTCGGTGATCGGCTCGAACTTCTCGCGCCTGTTCAAGGCCAACGTGCAGGATCGCGTGACGCTGCTGGGCTGCGGCGCGGCGGCGGGCATCGCGTCGGTCTTCAACGCGCCGTTCGCAGGCATCTTCTTTGCACTGGAGGTGTTGCTGCGCGACTTTTCCATGCGCACATTCACGCCCGTGGTCATCGCGGCGGTCATCTCCGCGGCATGGACGCAGGCGATGCTGGGCGACGATGCGCTGTTCGCCCGCAACGCTGAGTTCAGCGCGGGCGTCTTCGCCATGGTGGAGATTCCCAACTACATCCTTCTGGGCGTGATCGGCGGATGCGTGGCCGCGGGATTCACGCGCGGGATCTATCGCGTGCAGGGCTGGTTCGACCAATTGCGCGCGCCGACGATCCTCAAGCCGGCCATCGGCGCGACGATGCTTGGCGCGCTGGGATTGCTGTGGCTGATGCTGCTGGATTCGCCGCGCGGCGCGCCGGATTTCTATGGCGGCGGTTACTCGGCTGTCCGCGCTCTCCTCACGCCAGCGATGTACTTCCAATCCGACGGCTCGACGCTTGTCGCGTGGAACCTGTTTGTCACCATTGTCCTGCTCGGCGCGATCAAGGCCATCGCCACGTGCCTGACGATCGGATCAGGCGGTTCGGGCGGCCTGTTCGCGCCTTCGCTGCTCATGGGAGCCTGTGCGGGCGGCGCGGTCGGGTATGTCGTCAATTCCCTGGGCTGGTTCCCCAGCGCATCGCCGGCGCACTACGCGCTGGTGGGCATGGCGGCGATGCTGGCCGGCACCGCTCACGCGCCGCTCACCGGCATCCTGCTGGTGTACGAGCTCACGCGCGACTACACGATCATCCTGCCGCTGATGCTGGCGACGGTGATCAGCACCATTGTCGCGCGGCTGATTCATCCCGACAGCGTGTACACGGCGAAACTCACGCAGATGGGCGTGCGCGTCGGCTCGGCCGGCGACATGACCGTGTTGCGGCGTCTGGGCGTGCTGGACGTCCCGCTGCTCAATGCCGTGACCGTGCATGAGGACGAGACGGCGCAGCACCTTCTGGAGCTCAGCGAGCAGCATTCGGTGCGCGATTTCGTGGTGGTCGATGACCGGGACCGGTATGTGGGCATGGTGACCGGCGCGGACCTTGCCGCCGCGCTCGTGTATCGTGAAGCGATTCCACTGCTGACGGTACAGGAGCTCATGCGCACGGACTTGCCGACGATCACACGCGAAGAGACGCTGGACGTCGCACTGGACAAGTTCTCAAGGCACGACGCCCAGAGCCTTGCAGTGCTGGCGGCCGGCAGCGGGATGGTCCGGGGGCTGATCACGCGCACGCAGCTGATGGAGCGGTATCAGCGTGCGCTGGAGGAACGGCAGTAGTCCGGCGATGACCGATCTGCGATTGTGACTTTCCCATCAAACAACTTTCCTCGTCGAATGCGACTGTCGCGCGGAAGCGACTTTCTGGCTGTGCGCAATCGGGGTGTGCGCGTCAATGCCGGGCCGCTGCTGTTGCATGGGCTGCCCACGGCTCTGCAGCATCCCCGACTTGGTCTGGGCGTATCGACCCGCGCGGGAAACGCCGTTCGGCGGAATGCGGTCAAACGACGCTTGCGCGAGGCGTTCCGACTGGGATGGCGCGACTGGCCTGCGGCGCCGTTGTTTGACGATGCGCAGGCGAGCGGGGCGGAGAAGAACGGTGCGTATGATGTGGTGATCAGTGTTCGCGCGCACGATCCCCTTGAGGTCGACAAGTATCAACAGCTGCTGCTGACAGCGGTGCGCGAAGTGGATGACACATGGCGGAAGAAACTGCGGCAACGACAGTCCAGGCGCAAGGACGACAGCGCATGAGCGTATTCGCATGGCCGCTCATCGCAATCGTTCGGCTGTATCAACTCACGCTTGGGCATGTCATGGGCGGCCATTGCCGCTTTCATCCCACGTGCTCGCACTACTCCATCGAAGCGCTGAAGACGCACGGCGCGTTCAAGGGCGGCTGGCTGACGATGCGACGAGTTCTGCGATGCCACCCTTTCGGGGGAGCTGGTTTGGATCCGGTGCCACCGCGGAAATAAGCCACTGACGCACCGAGAGGCAGAGACAGCGAGAAACGGATTGATGCACGACACAATCGCCGTACAGTGACGCTATTCTGCCCTCTCTTCTTTCTGTGCCTCTATTGTTCACGACTTATGCGCTACCCCCCCGCGATCCTCGCCATTGGCCGCAACTACGCCGAGCACGCCGCTGAGATGAAGGGCACGGTCTCGGAAAAGCCGGTGGTCTTCATGAAGAACCCGGCATCGGTGATCGGCGACGGCGAGGCGATCGTCATCCCGCGAATCTGCGATGAGCCCGCAGGCACCGAACAAGTGGATTTCGAGGGTGAGCTGGCAGTGATTGTCGGCCGTGATGCCCGCGACGTGAAGGAAGCCGACGCGATGGCGTTCATCAGCGGCTACGCCATCGCCAACGACGTTTCCGCACGATGGTGGCAGAAGCAGGGCTCGGGTGGACAGTTCGTGCGCGGCAAGAGCTTCGACACCTTCTGCCCGCTCAGTCACGCCACCTCTCGCGAGAAGATTCCCGACCCGCAGAAACTCCGCATCGAGACGCGCCTCAACGGCGAAATGATGCAGGACGCCAGCACATCGACCATGATCTTTCCCGTGCGCACGATCATTTCCGAACTCAGCCGCGGCATGACGCTGTTGCGTGGCACGGTGATCCTGACCGGCACGCCGGCTGGGGTGGGCGCGGCCCGCACGCCGCCGCGATTTCTTCGCGTAGGCGACGTGATCGAAGTCGCCATCACCGGATTGGGATCGCTGCGCAATCCCGTCAAACACGAATAGGCGCAAAGCGGATCGTCAATCAGGACTTGCGTTCGATGGAATCGCGGGCCCGCTGCTCTTCCTTGGTTTTCTCGCGCTCCTGCTTGCGCTGCAAAAGTCTTGCTCGCGCGTTGTCGAGGCCCGAAGGAGCCGGGAACGCTTGGTCGGCGGTCATGCTTGACGATTGCTCGCTGTTGGCGAACTGCTGGCGCAGGCCGGGGATGAGCCGGTCGTACACAAGGGCGCGAAGCGATGGCGATTGCTTGAACACCTCGGTTTCGACTTTGTCGGTGTTGGCCCACATGGTCATGCGATCGACCAGTTTGATGCCCGGATCCATCATCATCTGCAGGTAGCCGATCTCGGTGGAATCCTCGAGATCATGCACGATGTCGCCCATGCGTGATGTGCCGAACTTGGTGACGAAATCGTTCCAGTGATTGCCCTTGTACCAGTCGGTGACGGTCTTGGCGAAATCGAGGGCGTCGCGCAGCACTTCCGGGCGATTGGCCAGCAGGGCCATCTTGAAGCCGTAGCGCAGCGAAGCCCAGATGTCGCGCGGGGCGACGTGCGGCTGGGCCTGATACTGGTCGAAGGTCTCATTCCGCACGAAGACGTCGAGGTCCTGCTTGAACTTTGTGGTCATCGTCGCGCCGGAGCCGAACAGCGAATCCAGCCGCGCCATCAAGGCCTTGGCACGGGCGCGTTCGCCGGCCCGGTACCACTCGCAGATGGCCGAACTCATGAAGTTCTGCAGGAAGGTGATGAAGCGTTCGCCGCCCGCGCCGCGCACATCGATGTGCTTGAGGTACATCGGTTCGAAATTGGCGTCGATGGCGTCGATCCAGCGCGGATCGGGGAAGCGGCCGGGCAGTTCGCTGGAGAACGGATCGAAGCTGATGCGGCCCGATCGCGCCAGGTCCTGCATCGCCTGCATCTGCTGGCTGTCGTTGTTGAGGACGATGTAGACATCGTTCTCCTTCACGCGGCCGGCGCCCATCTCGGAGCCCTTGCGGGACCAGTACAGCGCATGGGCCTGGCCGTGACGCCAGTCGATGGGCGTCTTGAGCTCCTCGGCATAGCGCAGCATGCGCTCGGGCTCCATGTTGTACTCGTCCCGCAGCACGCGCTTGCGCACGTGCGCGATGAGCGCATCCCACGCCTCGGCGTACTTCGGATCGCCCGCCAGCTTGTCGAAGGCGTCGAATGCGGGATTCTGCTGGCGATACTGCTCTTCGATCTTCAGCACCTTCGCCGCTGCGGAATAGGTCTTGACCGACTGCCACTGCACGTACTGCTGCAGGAAGGTGCGATCCAGCTTCAGCTCGCGGCCGGCGTTCTTTCGATACACCTCGCGCAATTCAGCCAGTAGTTCACGCACGCCGGGCGTGCGGTTCTCGACGCTGGAGAGATCCTCGGGCGCATCAACGACCTTTTTCATCCACGCCACGTAGTCGTTGAATTCGACCGGCGGCTCGCCCAGCACCATGTGCCACTCGTTGCAGAACGCCCACTTGTAATACAGGTGCGCGTCATCAGCCACGCCTTCGATCTTGTGCGCGAACCAGAACGCCAGCTCGCGATGCAACGCCATGTCGTTGGGGTTGTAGCGCAGACCCTCATTCCGCACCAGCCGGATTCCCGCGTTCACCCATTCCCAGCGCTCCTGCTGCGTCTGGCAGGCGACGGAGATGTTGTACGCCATGTTGTGGCCATGGAACGCCCAAACCTGGGCGAAGCGCGGCTGCAGCTTGGTGATCATGTCGGCGTCGGCCATCGCCTCGAAGTACAGCCCCTTCTCCTTCATCGCGTTGGCCTTGATCCAGTACACGTCAGCGATCAGGCCACGCAGCGCCCCGATGGCCGTGCCCAGCACCACGATCGGCGGCGCGCCATCGACGCTCACGTTCGTGTACCGCAGCACGTTCTCGTCGGATTCGCGCATCAGCCCGGGCAGCATCGCGCCCGAAGCTGTGAGGCACAGCACAAGGATCACCGGCGTGATGAGTTGGATGATGCGATCGCGGGACATGAGGGCGGGGTTGAGACTTGTGGCGTGGGGCTTGGATTCTGCGGGGTGTTGTTGTTACGCCTGTCAGATGCTGGTTGGTTCTCTTTTTCCGACTCTCGGCTTGCAGTGCATTCTTGAAGCCTTCAAGCCTGCCCTAGCCCTGTCCGCTGTAGATCGCCAGTTGGCGCTTGCGCATCACCAGCCAGCCGACGACCATCGCCACTCCCGTCCACACCAGTCCGATTCGAAGGAGTCCCCAGAGCACCGCGCTCCAGGGAATGATCTTGCCTTCCACGAGATCGTTGGTCGGTCGATACTCGCCGAACGCGCTCAACAACCACGTCAGGCTCAGTGCGATGATGCGCGTTACCCAGTGGATCGCCCAGTAGATCACCAGGCCGACGTTGGTCCAGTCCATGCTCTTGGCTTCGGGCGGATAGAACCACTCGAGCGATTCCGCAAGGAACGGTCCGAGCACGCCCGCGATGAACACGGTGAAGCTCAAGAGGCACGCCACGGGGAAACTCAGGAACGTCGCGGCGCACACGCCCATGGCGGCGAGAAACGCGAGCTTCACCCACGACACAAGCACCGCTCGAAGGAAGTTGCCCTCGAAGTTCGCGACCTTGTACATGATCTCAAAGCCGTCCTCCTCGAAGTTCAGCGATCCCAACCCTTGCTGCTCTGGACCGGGCTGGTAGAGGTTGACGATCGTGACCTTGAGCTTGCCGTCCTTGTCGATCAGATCCGGACCGATGGGGAACGAATGCGCCATCGTGGGCACGTAATCCACGCGGCGGCGGGTGCGCTCGAAATCGTCGTTGAAGACGAAACCCGCGGGGAAGGTCTTGTGTTCGTCATCGCGCAGAATGTGGAAGCGATAACGAAGCGTCATCGTTGCGCCCATGGCCTTGGCGGGGCCCAGGTCTTCAAAGACGTAGTCGCGGCCGCGAGGATTCGGAGCCACCGTGCGCAGGCCGGCTGAATACAACTGCTGAAGTTCCTGCTCGTATTTCTGGCGCAGCGCGAGCGGAACATGCTCCTTGTCGGCGAGCTCCGGATCGTTGTTGATCAATTCATCGACACGCTGCCGCACTTGTTCCGCGGTCAGCGGCGTGTAGGTCGGCCGCGCCGCGGCGCGTGCGGTCAGCACTTCGTCGGTCACTGCCAGCGAGTCCAGCATGCCGGCCTCGCTTGAACCGCCGGGCGGAGGCAGCGACCGCAGGTACTGCACGAAGGTGAAAATCG
>CAZCGB010000151.1:0-6649 GCA_964498045.1 uncultured Isosphaeraceae bacterium | reverse complement strand
GTTGCCCATCTGCGGCGTCGCGATGCGCTTGCCTTTCAGATCGGCCAGCGTGTTGATGCCGCTGTCAGGCCCGGCGACGATCACCACGCCGTTCGCCGCCGCGCCGGCGATCACGCGCACGCCTTCGCCATGACTCTTCTCGAACGCGGTCAGCGCCGGACCGGGGCCGATGTATCCGATGTCGATCTCGCCCGCGAACAAGGCTTCGATCAGCGAAGGCCCGGCGTTGAACACCTTCGTCGAAAGCGTGTTGGGCGAAATCGCCTGCGCGAACTCGCCTGACGCCACGCCCAGCACCGCCTGCGCGTGCGTGAGGTTGGCGAAGTAGCCCAAGCGCACGTCAAAAGGTTTCGATGCGGCGGAGTTCGTGGCGGAACCCTGCCCGTCTTCGCCGCGCTTGCACGCGCTGAACGCGAACATCATTAGAAGCATCGCCGCAAACGCGATCGCCCGCGCCCATCCAACCTTGCGTACCGCCATTGCGCTGCGCTGCATGCTCATGCTTCTCCGTTTGGCCTGTCGATGAAGGACCGGCTGGTTGTATCGGCATTTTCGGCCGTTCTTCGTCGCAACCACCTTCTCCATGCAGCGGGACGGGATATGCCTGTAGTTTTACGAACTTCTTACCATGCGGGCGTGCGACTTTCCCCCGCCGACATTGCCGACGCCATCGAAGCGGGATTGCGCGCGGAACTCGCGCGGCGTGATCACGAGCAATCGGTCTACGGGCTCGACTCGTTGGATGAACTCGCGCTGCATCCCATTCTCGCTGCGTCGCTTCGCGAAGCCGGCTTCGGCGTGCATCGAGAGCAGCGGTATCCCGCCGACCGCGCCCAACGTCGAGTCAGCATGGGCGAGCGCTGCGACTTCGTGCTCACGCCTGAACAGCGCGAACTGATCAAGGAGGATTCCCGCGGCACGCTGTTCGACGATCCCGATGCAGTCAGCCTGGACGAGGCGTACTGGCTTGAGGTGAAAATCGTCGTCCAGTTCACTTGCGAAGGCGCGAACGGCAACTACGCCTCGCACCTGATGTCCGCCGTGCGTGAGGATGTGGGCAAACTCGCCAAGGACCCCGGCATCCTGCAGGCGGGCCTGCTCATCGTGCTGTTCGTGCGCGATGAGCGTGTGGCCGATCACGACCTAAAGATCTGGCAGGATCGCTGCCTTGAGCGCGGCTTGCCGCTCGGCGCGCCGTCACGCCGCGCGATTCCGATGACCGACCGGCACGGCAACGGTTGCTGCGCGATCGCGGTGTATCCGATCCCACATTTATGAAACCCGTGGCTCGATCGTGCCGTCCTTCAGGACCTTCAAGATCAATCTCGTGCCTTCCTCGGCGGGCTTCTTGTTGGCGAAGCGCGTCAGCACCCGGCCAAGCTCCTCGCTTTGAATCGCCGAGTTCTTGGAATCGAGCAGATATTTACTGGCCGCCGTCACGATCGGTTCACAGCCTCCGACGTGAGGCACGAACTCCGGCACGATCTCGCGATCGGCGACGAGGTTTGGCAACAGGCAGAACGGCGATCGCAGCAGCACCTTCGAGCCCAGCCACGAAAGCAGGCCCACCTTGTACACGCCGACCATCGGCTTGCGCTGCCGGGCAATGTCGAGCGTGATCGTGCCAGACACCGTCAGGGCGAGATCGCACCAGGCGATGGCGGTATCGGCCATGCCGGTGACGGTGTGCAGGCCGCTGGGGAAGACCTTGATCTTCTTGCGCACGATCTTGGCGATGTTGGGGTTCATTGCCGCGATGACGCCCGTCGCGCCGCTGAAGCGGCCATGAAGTTCAGTGTAGGCGTTCACCAGCAGGCGAATGTTCGCCTTGACTTCCGACGTGCGCGAGCCGGGGAAGATCGCGATGCGCGGCGTGCCCTGCGGCAGGCCGTGCATTGATTGCCTGAGTTCGTCTTCATCAAGCGTGCGATTCACCGTCGGGTGACCAATGAATTTCGCAGGAATGCCGCGATCGTTGAACCACTGCTCTTCGAAGGGCAGCAGGCACAATACGAGGTCGGTGCATTTGCGGAGTTTTCCCAGCCGCCACTTGCCCCATGCCCAGAGTTGCGGGGCGACGAGATGAATCACGCGCGCGCCGGTCTTCTTGACGGCCTTCGCCACGGGGAAGTTCGCCGCGGGTGAATCGACCACCACCACCGCGAGAATGCGGTACTCGCGGATCCACTGCTTGATGCGTTTGATCTCATTCCTCACCGCCCGCGCATGCTTCAGCGCGTTCAATCCCATCGCGCCGTCGTCTGCGGTGCGGCCAAGGATCGTCGCGCCGGCGGCCTCCATCTTCGCGCCGCCCCATGCGTACACCTTCAGGTGCGGAGCCTCCTTCAGCATCTGCGCAATGATCGGCGCGGCGTGCGCATCGCCCGATGGCTCGAACGCGGTGAACAACACCGCCGCTTGGCCGCGAACACCGGACGCACCGCCCATCCCACCTGCTTCCGCCGGGTGATTCTGCGCCGACCTTGCGCTGGATGCGGGCTTCGATGCTGGGGAGGCGTCAGCCGTCGACGGCTTGCCTGACTGCGGCTTTTGCTTTGGCGTACTCGGCAACGTCTGAATCTCCCTTGGCGAAAGCGTTGGAATCCGGCAAGTGAAACGAACATCTGTTCTGCAATTATCGGCACGTGAAGCTGGCGAGGGCGATCGACGTCCGATCAATTCCACGCCAGGGATCGGCGGCAATTTGCCTGATGCCTCACATGCCCTGCCTCACTACGATATGGGCATGTCGGGAACGGTGCATTCCGGATTGAAGCCACTGACGCGATTGATCATCGTGCTGATTGTGCTTTCGCCGCTCGCCCTGGCGGTGCCAGAACTCATCAATGCCGAGCCAGAGCGCGTGAGCGGCTGGAATGACGACTCACCCGTGACCATTCATCCGCTCCCTGCCCGCATTGCTGGAACCCGTCTCGTCGTCGGCGAGCGACGGCCCATCACGGGTTTTGCCATCAACGCTCATCACATCGATGATCTGAGCCTGTATCTGGAGTCGGTGGATGCGATTGCCGATCTCGGAGCGAACTCTGTCATCGTGCTCACGCCGATGATGCAGAAGTACGCGGACTCGAATGGCATGGCATTCGATCCCCAGAAATGCGCGACGGATGAGCAGCTGATCGCGATTCTGACCAGGGCTCGCGAGCGAGGGCTGCACACCACACTTCTACCGATTGTGTTGCTTGAATTCCCTGGCGAGAAGGACTGGCGCGGGGTGATTCGCCCGAAGGAATGGGACAAATGGTGGGAAGCCTACGACCAGTTCACCGATCGTTTCGTCAACATCGCCAACCTGGCCGAGGTCGATCTGCTCGTCGTTGGCAGCGAGTTGAATTCCACGGAGGACATGCTCGATCGCTGGGAGCGAGTCACCAAGCGCGTGCGCGAGAAGTTCAAGGGGCAGATCGCGTACTCGGCGAACTGGGACCGATACGACAAAATCAAATTCTGGCCCATGCTCGATGTCATGTGTGTGAGTTCCTACTTCGAACTCAAACGCGATGATCCCAATGCTCCGGAGGATGAGCTGGTCGAAGCATGGGCTGACGAGCGCGACAAGTTGATTCGCGTCGCCCAGAAGTGGGAAAAGCCGCTGCTGCTGAGCGAGGTGGGGTATCCGAGCGTGCCTTGGGCCAGCGCGCATCCGTGGAATTACGTCATCGAAGCGGGAGCCGAGGCAGACCACCAAGCCCAGGCGCGATGCTGGCGCGCATTCTTCCGTGCATGGACGGAGACCCTTGCTGACAAAACCAGCGGAGCCGACGGGTTCTACGGCTACTTCTGGAGCCCGTACTACGACGGCGACGAGTGGGACACCGGCTACGGAATCAAGGGCAAGCCATCGTACGACATCGTCCGCAGAGGCATGGCGAACATCCGCGACGCTGCGACCGGCGCGACGACCAGACCGGCGACGACGCAACCGACAAAAGACATTGACTGATCGGGCGGTGCCACGGCCGGCGACCAAAGGGGGGGCGGGAGTCGGCCGTGCGTGCGTTCGTGCGCTTCTGATTGTCCGCACGGCCGACTCCCTGCGGTCGCTGGCCGTGGCACCATCCATCCACCTTCGCTTCCAATCAACGCTACGATTGCCCCCTTTCCACTTCCCTCACTTCGATCGATGACTCTCATGCTCAAGCGCACGCACACCTGCGGCCAACTCCGGGCCGAGCACGTCGGCCAGACCATCACCCTCAACGGCTGGGTCAACACCTACCGCGACCAGGGCAAGGGCCTGTCGTTCGTCGACCTGCGCGACCGCGACGGTTTGACGCAGGTGGTCTTCGATCAGGAGGAAACGCCGGCTGAAGTGGTCAAGGAAGCCCGCACGCTGCGGCGCGAGGACGTTATCGCCATCACCGGCCTGGTGCGCAAGCGCGCCGGCGGCGTCAATCCCAAACTTCCGACCGGCGATGTCGAAGTCTTCGCGCAGAAACTCGAGATTCTGAATCGCACCGAGACGCCGCCGATTCTGCCCGATGAGTACGAGGCCGCGAAGATCGCCGAGGAAGTGCGATTGAAATATCGCTACATCGATTTGCGCCGGCCGCAGATGCAGAAGACGCTGCGCATGCGGCATGATGTCGCGCGCATCACGCGCGAGTACTTCCACTCGAACGGGTTCACCGAAGTCGAGACGCCGCTGCTGATCAAGACCACGCCCGAAGGCGCTCGCGACTATGTCGTGCCGTCAAGAATCTATCCCGGCAAGTGGTACGCCCTGCCGCAAAGCCCTCAGATCTTCAAGCAGATTCTCATGGTGGGCGGCACCGAGCGGTACTTCCAGTTGTGCAAATGCCTGCGCGATGAGGATCCGCGGGCCGACCGCCAGGCCGAGTTCACGCAGGTCGACCTCGAGATGAGTTTCGTCGAGCGCGATGACGTGCTGAAGATCATGGGCGGATACATCCGCACGCTGCTCAAGCAGACCAAAGGCGTCGATATCGGCGAGCCGCGGCAACTGTCCTACAAGGACTGCATGGACAAATACGGCTCGGACAAGCCCGACCTGCGCTATGAACTGGAAATCGAAGACATCAGCGATCTCGCGCGCAAATCCGACTTCGGGGTGTTCAAGACAGCGCTCGACAAACCCAATGGTTGCGTGCGCGCGCTGAAGATTCCCGGCGCGGGGGAGAAGATCACGCGCAAGACCATCGACGGGCCGTACACCGATCTCGTCAAGGGCCTGAAGGCCGGCGGCCTGCCCGTCGTGAAGTACAGCGCGAACGGATTTGAGACCGGAATTGCGAAATTCGTTGCGCCAATTGCTGAAGAGTTGAAGTCGCGGTTGAAGCTGCAGCCGGGCGACATCGTGTTCTTCGCCGCCGATTCGTACGCCATCGCGTGCAAGGCGCTGGGCGAACTGCGCCGCGCCATCGCGCGCGACCTCAAACTCATCCGCGAGAACGAGTGGCAGGCCTTCTGGGTCGTGGACTTCCCGCTGTTCCACTGGAACGAGGAATCCAAACGCTACGACAGCGAGCATCACCCGTTCACGGCCCCCCGCCAGGACCAGTTCCATTTGCTCGACAGCGACCCCGGCAACATCATCAGCGCATCCTACGACTTCGTCATCAACGGCTACGAGTGCGCTTCGGGCTCCATCCGAATCCACCGTCCGGAGATTCAGCAGAAGGTCTTCTCACTCCTGGGCATCACGCCCGAACAGCAGAAGATCAAGTTCGGCTTCCTGCTCGAAGCCCTCTCCTTCGGCGCCCCCCCACATGGCGGCGTGGCCTTTGGATTCGACCGTTTGATCATGCTGCTGACCGGCACCGACAACATCCGCGACGTCATCGCCTTCCCCAAGACCCAGAACGGCGTCGACCTCATGACCGAAGCACCCGGCCCGGTGGAAGACGAGCAGTTGAAGGAACTCATGATCCAGGTCAACGCGCCCCCCGCGAGAACTTGAACCACAGAGGCGCAGAGACACCGAGAGGTCTTGGGGGCTGGTTCTGCGAAGGAACTTGTGCACCTCCCTCTCCCGCAGCCTGCGACACACAATCGGGTCAAGTGGGTCGGCTGCGGGAGAGGGCCGGGGTGAGGGTGCGCTCGTTGTTGGGTCGCGCTCGCGCCGCCGCGCTTTCGATGAACACGAATCGCGTTCGGACGATACAACTCCTTCGCGACGTCTTGGCTCATTCCCATTTCCCTCTCTGTGTCTCTGTGCCCCTGTGGTTAGCCTGAACGCATGTGCGGCATCGGCGGCATCCTTCGAACTGACGGCCAGCCCATTCCCGAGGAGTGGCTGGACGCGATCGATGCGCGCATCGCCTACCGCGGGCCAGATGGCCACGGCCGCTTTCGCGATCGCGTGGAGATTTCGGATGCGAACGCGCCGGGCGGCAAGCGCGTCGTGGAAGTCGCGTTCGTGCATCGCCGGCTGTCGATCATCGATCACAAGGATGGGGTACAGCCGATGGTCAGCGAGCGCGGCCGCAACGACAAGGAAGGCTTGGTCGCGGTCGTCTTCAACGGCTGCATCTACAACCACCGCGAGTTGCGCAAGGAACTGGAGGCAAAAGGTCATCGCTTCGTCACCGATCACAGCGACACGGAGGTGCTGATTCATGGGTGGCGCGAGTGGCAGGAGGAGCTCGCGCCACGAATTGAGGGCATG
>CAZCGB010000150.1:0-6651 GCA_964498045.1 uncultured Isosphaeraceae bacterium | reverse complement strand
GAACAGTTGCCGATACGGCCGGCAGCGGTCGTTCATGAACCCCTGCAGGTGATGGCCGGGGATGAGTTCGTGAAACACGGTGGCGCGCGCGAAATGGCGGTTGTTGCCGCGCAGGGTCATCTGCTTGTCTTCGTGCGACATCGCGTCGGTGGGGAAGGCCACCTGGATGACCTCGCCGCCGAGGAAGAACGGGCTCATCTTCTGCTGTTGAGGGCCCATCATGTCCATGCGCCAGATTTCGCGGCACAGCGGCGGCACGGTCACCAGCTCGTGATCATCCAGGAACTTGATCGCTTCCTGCGCGAGGGCCTTGACCATCTCGGGCTGCTCGCCCGGCTGCACGTGGTTCTGCTTCACATGCTCAAGCGCCTTCTTCCAGTCGTCGCCGTATCCGAGTTCATTCGAGGCCTTGAGCATTTCCGCCTGGCACCAGCGGAACTGGGTGTTGGCGATGTCGATCAGTTCCTCGGGCGTGTAGGGGATCATCTCGAACTGCAGTTCGCTGAGCAGGGCGTCGCGGCCGATCGGGTCGCCGATGATGGTCTTGTCATCATCTTCAGCGACGCCGACGACCTGCACCCGCAGGAACTTGGCGTAGTCGTCAAGCGTCTTGTCGACCTGTTTGTACGGCTCAGCCATCCACCACGTGAAGATCGGGTCGTAGCCGTTGTGGAACTCGTACCAGTCGCGCAGGCTGTTGCGCAGCTCGCGCACCATGCGCGCGGCGCGGTTGGCGACGACTTTCTTCTCAACGCGGATGGGCTCAGGCTGCGAAGCGGGCGCACTGGCGGTGTTTTCCATGGGCTCGGACGTCGCTTGCGGTTTCGCGTCGTCGGACTTTTTCAACCCCGCCTCCACCTGCTTGCGCACATCCTTGATGCGCGTGTTCAGTTCCGTCAGCGAAGCAGCCGCCTGCTCGCCGTCTTCGCGCTTCATCTGGCGTCGGTTCTCGGCAAGTTCGATGATCGTGGCCGCGAAGGGCATGAGCGCGGCGGCCTCCTCGGCATAGCCCTTGCGGATCGCCAGTTGCCGCAGGTCGCGCTGCACGTAGTTGCGCAGCAGCAGCCAGTCGATCTGGCCATCGTGCGAAAGCCCGTCGAAGTCCATGGCCAACAGCGCAGCAAGCCATTCGGCGTTGAACGAGCTCAATCGTTGGTAGCGCGCGGGCGAGAGCCGCACCGGGTACGAGCGGCTCAAGGCATCGCGGTCGGCGTTATAGCGTTCAATGACATCCCGCAGTTCGCTCGGACCCGACGAATACGACGCCAGCGCCGGCACGTCATCGTGGGCACCGGCGGCGGTCTGCGCGCCGGCGAAACGCACGGTGAACACCACGGTGAAGAGGAACAGAACCGAAATGGATCGACGATGAGTGCTCACGCGCATGTCTCCTGATACACGCACGCAGCATACCGGTGGCGGTGACACTCCGGACCGGACTTCCTGCAAAGCCCGCGTATCTTATTGATTCCGCTCAGCCGCCGGCAGCTGCGCGTCGCAGCCGATCGCGAATGGCGCGCCAGAGGTCATCCTCTCCTTGCGGGCATTCAATGATGATGCGATCGGCCCCGATTGCGTCCGCCTCGCGCAGGCATTGATACAGGTCATGCGCGTACGTCGCCGCATCGCGCGGCATGGCGATCCACGCATGCGGCGCGACCACCTGTGGCGATTGCTGCACCAGCGCGACGCATTGCACGCCGTTCCCCGCGTACCGGCGCAGGATTTCGGGCAGGTCGGCGCTGGCGATCAATTCCGCCCGCGTCGCCGGCGCGTAGTGCGATTGGGCCGTGCCCGGGCTGGCGTGCTGCGTTCGGATGTCCGGCGATTCGACCGCGCCGATCGTGGAGCGCAACTGCTCCAGCGTCACGCTCCCATGCCGCAGAATGCGCGGCTTGGCCGTCGAGACATCCAGCACCGTCGACTCGATGCCCACTTCGCACGCTCCGCCGTCGAGGATGATCAGGTCTCGCGCTTCGGCGACATTCTCGAACTCATCCAGGACATGCTGTGCGGACGTCGGCGACACGCGCCCGCTGCGATTCGCGGACGGCGCGGAGACCGGTTCGCCGAGCGATCCAAGAAGGCTTCGCGCCACCGGATGCCGCGGCGAGCGCACCGCCACAGTGGATCGTCCAGCCGTCGCTTGGTGGGGCACGCGGCTGGATTTCGGCAGCACCAATGTCAGCGGCCCGGGCCAGAATCGACTCGCCAGCAATTCGCATCGATCATCCCATGCGCCGGCTGCCACGATCTCTCGCGCCTGATTCGAATCGATCACATGCGCGATGAGCGGATTGTCAGCCGGTCGTCCTTTGATCGTGTAGACGAGATCAATGGCGCGCTCGTTGAACGTGCACGCGCCCAGGCCGTACACCGTCTCGGTCGGGAAGGCGACCACGCCGCTGGCACGTAGGATCGTGGCGGCCTGTTGAATCGCGGCGGATGTGGCGGGTACGACGTGAGGCATGCAGGAGTCCTGCGCATGCTACGCGCCGGCCGCGGCACGTCCCACTTCGCCGGCCACTGGCCATTTCGCCGTGTGCGCCGCGTCGGCCATCGGCTCCGGCGCCGCCGACCGTCACCCACGCCGCGCCCCCGAACCGTCCCCGTGCCACCGGTACTCCATGAGATGAGATTTCCGGAAAACTAGACATGTCGCCGCCCGCGATTCGGCGAGGGTGCTCCCTCGTCTTGGGTGAATTCACGCCATGCGATGAGCCGTGGGCAACGCTGCAGGGGACGTTTCGCTGAATCGGAACGACCGGCGATTCGATCTCGATCATTCCCGGCCGACGTCCTCCCAATCGTCAAAGCCCGACGGTGATCACTGAAGGGTGATTTCTCAATCATCGATCACTTCGGCCAGTCGCTCACGTCGCCCCACAGCCCTGCGTCAACAGGCGTGGTCTCATCCACCACCCGCACATCGATGTTCTTCATGGAAAGCCCGACGCCCATCGCGCGGTAAAGCGACGACACCGACTTGTCAAAGGATGCGGTGGCGTCGATCTCCTGCCTTCGCGCGCTGGCCAGCAGGTCCTGCCGCTGGAACTTCAGGGCCAGGAACTCGGGCGTCAGGCTCGCAAGCGTCTCTTCCTCGACCAGCAATGCACGCAGGTTTTCCGCCTGGGCGACGCGATTGGAGCGCGTCGCGCCGATCAATTGATAGTTGGAAAGCACATCGCGCAACGCCGACTTCACGTCGAGGATCACCTCCTGCACGCTTCGGCGGTACGCGATGATCGCCGTCGATCGCTCCAGCCGCGTGCGGCGGTACTCGGCCTCGGCTGCGCGATTGCCCAGCGGATACTGGAACAGCAATCCCATCACGTAGTCGATGAAATCGGCGTCGCCGACCTCGCCGTAGGACCCTCCGAGCGAGTCGTCCAATCCCAGGAACGACGCCTGGGCGGAAAGGTCCAGCACCGGCAGCCGGCCGTTGTCGGCGGCGGCGATGCGGATGTCCGTGTCGTCGATCAGCAGAGCCGCGCGTGCGATCTCCGGCCGGTTGTCCACGGCTGTGAGCAGCGCCTCTCGAACGTTGTACTTGATGGGCTCATCCACGAGTTCGTTGGTCGGCAGGATGACCGTCTCGCCGGCGAGCGACATGGCCGGGTCGTTGATCAGTTCCTTCAACCGATCGGACGCCAGGCGCACGGCCCGCTGCGCGCGAATGACGTCGGCCCGGCGCTGCTCGACGCGGGCGACCGCGTCGGAGTACTCGGCGAGCGACACATCGAATTCGCGGCGACGCTCGAGCACATCGCGCACCTCGATCCCCACGCTCACCAGCCACTCAGCGATGCCCAGGTCGGCCCATGCCTGCACCAGGTCCCAATACGCCGCTTCGGTCTCATCGGCGAGTTTCAGCAGCGCGATGCGCACGTCTTCCACCGAGCGGCGCTGATCGTTGCGCGTCAGGCGGATGACCGCCATGTTCGCGTCCTCGCCGTAGCCGCGCAACAGTGATTGCGTCACGCCCAGGCGCACAGCCGCGTTGTAGGCCGGATCGGGCGTGAACGAAATGCCCGGCGTGCGGTTGTTGAAGCGCGAGAAGTCCGTCGAGGCGGTCAGCTGCGTGCCGGTCGCAAAACGCTTGCTCAGGCCCGTCTCGAACCGCCAGGAGTTGCTGCGGCTGGTGGGCACGCCCAGTGGCACGCCGTTGAGCACCGTCACCGCCTCCGGTTCGTCGATGTTCGCGTAGTCGGTGCTGGCGAAGAGCACCGTATCGAAAATGGCTTCGGCGGCGATGACATCCTCCGCCCGGATCGCCGGCAACAATCGCGCCGCCTGGATCGCCAGGTTCTTGTTCACCGCGGTGGTGATGACCTGCTCCAGCGTGACGGTCACGCGCTGCTGCGGCTGGCCTTCGAGATCGGGCCCGAGTTCCAGCGCCGGACGATCGCCCGAGCCCCATGGGGTGAGGTGATCGAGCTCCTCGCGACGGCTCTCCAGGGCGGCGATGACCGGGCTCTCAGGCCGAGTCGTGGCCATCTCGCCAGCCGATTCATCAGTCGCAGACTGGTTTTCGGGCGACGTCGCTGATCCAGCCGCAGGGGCGTCGGCCATCTCTCGGGCGATGGCGGCCCGAACCGTGTCCTCCAGGTCCGGAGGCGAGGAGGAGTTGAACGGGCGCTGGCATCCGGCGATCGTCAAAAGCGACAGGATCGCGGCTGCAGAGGGGAATTTGGAGAAGAAGCGAGGCCGATGCATGAAGAACTGGAATTGGCGCCGATGTGCGGGAGGAGCCGGAAGCGTAGCACCCCGCCTGCCATCGTCCAGCCTGCGGTGCGCTTGAAACTGACTTGGATCGATGGGTATTGATGGATTGTGGATGCATGCAATCGGTTGCCGCATCGGGTTGCAGCGTATAGGCTCGCGCTTCGATCAAGGAGTGCCTGCACAAACGGTTCGTGCCGCGTACCATGTGGGGGTCGTTCATCGTCAGGGCATGTTGGTTGAACGCACTTGGATGGATCGGCGGTTCGCCGGCGCGCACGACAAGCACTGTGGAGCAGGCTGAGGAACAAGGAGGTCCCATGGCCACGAACTCGCGCATTCGCATTGATGTCATTCGACTCGCTCTTGCCGTACCGGCGGCGATCGCCCCGCTCGCGCTTTCAGGCGCTGCGGCCGCGCAGCAGCCGGTGCCGCAAGTCAATCAGAACCAGACGCTCTATATCGGCGTCATCAGCGGTGATGACGTGTATGTGCGCTCGGGCGTGAGCGATTCCTATTACCCGTTCTGCAAGCTCAATCGCGGCGACTTCGTCAAGGTCACCGCCGAGCGCGACGGGTTTGCACGCATCGCCCTCGCCGGCCCGGCGTTCAAGGACGCCTTCGGCTACATCAAATACGCCAAGAAGGACACCGCCCGCGTGCGACTCGCCGCCGACGGCCGTTCCGGTGTGACGCTCGGCCGCGTCGACATCATCGCGCCCAACATGGACGCCAACAACCTTCCCAAGGACAGCTGGAAGGTCCTCATCCGCCTCGAAGCCGACAAGCCCATCACGGTGGTCGAGACCATCGACTCCGGAGAAGACGTCTTGTACAAGGTCGCGTTTCCCGCAGAAGCGACCGGCTGGGTCAGCGGCCAGTTCGTTGCGCGCGCGACCGCGGAAGAGTCGGAGATGTTCCAGAACGTGCTTGCGGAAAAGACCGGCGCTCCAACCGCGACTCCGGCCAGCACGCCGAACAAACCGCAGGATAGCGCAGTCGCCGCAGGCGGCAACGCGTCCACGCCGCCGTCGAATCCGCCCACGACTGATCACACTGCGCCGGTGACGAGCGATGCGCCGCCCGCGACCACACAGGCACCCGAACTCACGGCGATCGCCCAAACCCCGGCCACCGCGCCTTCGACGCAGCCCGACAAGCCGAAGGAACCGACTTTCAAGGACCTTGAGACGGCCTTCAAACGTTTGCAATCGGAGCCTGTCGAGACCGCGGAGCTCACGCCCATGCGCGACATGTACGTCGCGTTGGCGGAGCGCAATCCCAGCGATCCGCGGCTGCAGCAGTACACCGCGTTGCGCATCAAGCAGCTGGACATCTGGGAGCAGCTGCAGATGAAGAAGCAGGAGATCGCGGGCGTCAAGGATCGCATGAAGATGAGCGCGACCGAGGCTGAGAGCGTGCGCGCCGCGCTTGAGCGCAGCGCCGAGTACGCCGCGGTCGGGCGCGTCGCCTCATCCACCATCTACGACGGCCAGAGCCTGCCCAAGCTCTTCCGCCTGCAGGATCCCGCGACCGGCCGCACCATCGCCTACCTCAAGCCCGATACCGACTACACGCTGACCAACCGCATTGACATCATCGTCGGCATCGTGGGCGACAAGACCTACGACGAGGCGTTGCGGCTGAACATCATCACGCCGCGCCGCATCGATGTGCTCTCGCCCGAAGGCAAGCCCGCGCCGGCTGCGGCCGCGGCGGTGCCGACGGATACGGTCGAAGACAAGTAATTCGACTCATTCATCGCGCCGTCCACCTGGTCATACTTCTCAGGAGATGGTCGGCGGTGGCCATGCAGGCTGGCCTATACTGTGTCCCCGTTCGCGGGGCGTTAGCTCAATTGGGAGAGCGCTGCCTTTGCAAGGCAGAGGTTACCGGTTCGACCCCGGTACGCTCCATTTTGTGTCCTGC
>CAZCGB010000149.1:0-6711 GCA_964498045.1 uncultured Isosphaeraceae bacterium | reverse complement strand
GACGACGCAGTCGCGTGTCGCCTGAGCTTCGAAGTGATTTTCAGCCTCGGCGAAGCGGATTCCGGTGAGCTTGCCTAGTCGGTTGGAGACGAGCTGGCCGAAGTCAGGATGCGTGTTGATGCCTGTGCCGACCGCCGTGCCGCCAATGGGAAGGTTGTCAGACAAGGCCTTGAGTGCGGCTTCGGCACGCTTCACGCCGTATTCGATCTGCGCCGCGTAGCCGCTGAATTCCTGGCCGAGGCGGATGGGCGTGGCGTCCATCAGATGCGTGCGGCCGATCTTGACGATCTTGTCCCATGCCCGGGCCTTCAACTTCAGCGATTTCGCAAGGTTCTTGAGCGCGGGGAGGAGTCGGGCGTTGATGGCGATCGCCGCGGCGACCTGCATCGCGGTGGGAAACGTGTCGTTCGACGACTGTCCCATGTTCACGTGATCGTTGGGATGGAGCACATTCTTGTCGCCGATCTCCTTGCCGGAGTGGTGACACGCGAGGTTGGCGATGACCTCGTTCACGTTCATGTTCGTGGAAGTGCCCGAACCGGTCTGAAAGATGTCGATGGGAAAGTGCGCCATCATTCTGCGAGCTTCATGCGTGTCAAAGCCGTCATCGAACGCTTCGGCCACGGCGTCGGCGGCGCGGGCGATCAACTTGCCTTTTCGCGAATCGAGTTTCTTGAGATCGACGTTCACCTCCGCGCAAGCTTTTTTCAGCAGCGCAAAGGCGTGAATCACCTGCGGCGGGACGGGCCGGCCGGAGACGGGGAAGTTGAGCACGGCACGCTGGGTGGTCGCGCCGTGCAAGACCTCGGCGGAGACGGGCATTTCGCCCATTGAGTCGCGCTCGATTCGCGTCGCGCCCTTGGCTGGCTTGTTCTTGGATTCAACAGAGGTTGTCATGCCCCAAGTCTAGCGGGACGGGGGCGGCGAAACCGCAAGCGTCGCCTGGCTCCCATCCGGTCAGCCGCTGCGGACGGAGACTGGACCATTGCGACCTACCCGCGCTGATCGCCGCCGCTGAGTGTGGACTTGATTTCGTTCAACCGCTGCAGATCAGCAGGCTTGAGCACATCTCCGAAGCGACGAACGATCTCATCGTACAGTCGCGCGCATGCGGAACTGTACTGGGATCGCTGCGCCTCGCGGTCGAGCAGGCTCACCCATGCATCAGGCTCGTTCTGCACCTGCGAGGCGCGCTCAAAGTGGCCGGTGAGGGCGGCGGCTTGAAACTGCGCGACGCGCAACGAAGGCGAGGTCGCCGCGGCGCCATTGAGACTTTCGAGCAATTCCCATGCGCGCGTGGCATCGCCGAGGTCGATCAGCACGGGCGCGAGCCGTTCGATGATGTGCAATCGTTCGGCGGCGGGCAGCGTATCGCGCGGCAGCGCGGCGCCGGCGATGAGCACATCACGACGCAGCGATGCGTCGGCGTACGCGAGGTTTCGCAACGAATCGTCGGCAGCCGGCAAATCGGCTGGTTGCAGGCGCGACGCGAGCCGCACCACCATCTCGTTCCACAGCCGCTTGTTGGCGTCCGCTGGTTGAAGGCTGATGAGCAGGTTGAAGTTGGCAAGCTCAGCCGGACCGTCAGCCAGCGCCCGTATTGCGAACGGATAGACCGCGCTATCGTCAGCACGATCGATCAGCGGCTGCCGCAAACCGCGCTTCCAGAATCCCTCTGCGACTGCCGAACGCAGCTTGCTGTCTTCGCCGTCGAGCAGCGCGGTGAGGTCGATCACGTCACGATCATCGCCAATGAGCGCGATCAACCTCAATGTCTGTGGCGACATGCGACGTTGCGCCGCGATGCGCGCCGAATCTCGAATCTTGCCGTACGACTCGGCGGTCGCAGCCGGCCCCTGCATCATCTCCCAGAGCGCGTCCGCGGCAGCGTCGGCGACGGCGTCCTGCTCCAGCAGCCGAACGGCAGGTTCAAGTGCTGCCGAGGTCGGCGAATGGCTGAGTACGTTCAGAAGCGAGGCAATGACCTTTGGGTCGTCCTCAACCACAAGTCGCGCCGCCACCGCTTCAGCAGCCCGATCGTCGTTGAGCTCATCCAGGAGGTTCGCAGCGGAAATGCGGATTTCGGGGGAATCATCACCCAGCGTGAGTCGCACGAGTTCGATGACCTCGGGCGTCATTCGAACTGAATCGCGCGTCAGCACCGCCACGCGCGAGAGGCCGAACATGCGCACCGGCGCGAGCTTGTCGCGAAGCAGCCGCGGCAGCCGGCGCAATTGCTCATCGATGGGAAGCGCGGGATACAGGTCGCGATACGTGTCGAAGAGTTCCTTCGAAGTGTTGGCGTTCGCGAGCTGCTGCTCCTGCAGTTGCTGCTGCAGTTTGGCGGCCCGCGTCGCCAGCGAGTCGGATATCAGTCGGTACCACTGCTCCGTTGAATCGCCGGCGGCTTGCGTCCACCAGTTGCGCCAAGCCGACAGATCCTGGCCGTAGGGCAGGCCGGTCATGCGCTCAAGGCTGGCGAGCGCGGAGCGCAGCACTTCCGTACCGCCGGGATCAAGGAGGGGATTGGGCCCTGCGGGCGCATTGTCAATGACACGCATGAGCGCGGTGGCGGCATCCCGGGTGCGGAATGATCCGAGCGCTGTGACGGCATTCTGCCGGGAGGTCAGATTGGTTCGCTGCGCCAGTTCACTCACGGGTGTGACGGCCTCATCGCCATATCGCGCGAGCACAGCCGCAAGGGATTGCACTGTCTCCGGCGGCGCAACTTCCAACGCTGAAACGCACGCGGGGAGGAGCCCAACCGGCGGATCGGGCAGCGACTGGAGTGCTGTGATGGCAGCCAGCGCGATCGCGGGACGGCGACTCTGCAGTGCCTGGCGCATCACCTCCTGCGCCTCGGGAATCTGCATTTCCAGGATCTCGCTTGCGGCGTTGCGCCGCGTCGCTGGATCAATGTCATCCGACGGATTGAGCAGGATCGGCCCGAACACCTGCAATTGTCGCTGCTGCTGTGCGATTGCGGGGTCGACCTGCGTGGTCGCCACCGCCGTCGGCTGGCTCGCCGCTTTGAGCATCGGCGGGGTCGACGGGATTTCCTGTCGCGTTTCAGCCGCGACCGCCACGGAGCCAGGAAGGGCAAGGGATAGCCCGACAGCGGCGGCGAGTGCGGCGCGGCGCGAGGGCAACAACTTGCGATGGCATTGTTCGGTCAAACCCATGCTGAGCAAAGACCCCAATCAATCAGACGTGCTTCCAAACCATCGTATCGGCTACACTTGAAGGCAAGCCGGAGTTCGCAAGAACTTTTCCTGAGGTCGTCAAAGGTCGCACACGTCGGGATCGGAGAACCCAGGCCATGAGCGATTGGTTGGACGCCGAAGCGCACGCCCACAAGGCACAGGAGATGTACCAGCGGGGCCGATGGGCCGAGGCTGAATCGGAGTTGCGCAAGGCCCTGTCCATGAATCCGGATCAGGCGGAATGGCACTACAACCTTGGCCTGACGCTGGAAGCCGCCGGGCGCGACATCGATGCGTTGGCGAGTTATGAGCGCGCCACCGACCTCATGCCTGATGAGATCGATCCGTTACTGGCCGCGGGCGTGACCGCCAACCGAATTGGCCAGCACGACAAGGCTGTGCAGTGGTTCGACCGCGTGCTGCGCATCGACGATCAGGCCGAGGTGGCCTACGCCCAAAAGATCGAAGCCCTCTGGCGTATCGGACATCATGACGATGCGGAAACCACGTTCTATCTTGCCCAACAGACGTTGAAGGAACCCGGCGCTCCCTGCCTGGCGGCCATGGCCGAGAGTCTGATTCATCGCGGATTGTTCCAGAGGGCTGAGTGGTGTCTGAAGGAGGCGATGCGGCTGGAGCCGTCGATGCCGCGCTTGCGGGCGCGTTTAGCGGCGGTTTCAGCCGCCACCAATAAGCCGCAGCGGGCATTGCAGTTGTACCTTCGCGAGCTGCGGGACGATCCCGGCAATATCGACACCTTGCTTGAATATGGGACTTTGCTGCGCGACTTGGGCAGGGCCCCAGAGGCGGCGGACAAGTTCCGTCGCGTGCTGGAGCTTGAACCGGCCAATGTCGAGGCTCATTACGAACTCGGTCGCCTTGCCATGGAGGCTCATCGCTATGAGCAGGCGCACCTTGAGTTCGAGCTGATCCTCAAGCTTGATCCCCAGTTCCCCGGAATTCACATGGCGGCTGGTGAATCGCTCCTGCGACGCGGCCGCATTGAGGATGCCCGGTCGCATCTGATTGAAGAGCATGAGCATGTTCGTGCTGCGTTGATCGAGCACGCCGAAGCTGAACCGCATGCGAAGGTTGGCGATGGTGGCCAGCAAGCAGCAGCCGACTTCATGGCGCGGCTGACTGTTGATCCGTCGATGCTCGGTGATTTGTTGTTGGAGTCAGGTGAGCCTGCACGTGCGGCCGAGCTGTTTGAGGTTTCGCTGCGAAATGAGCCCGATCAGCACGACCTGCTGAGGCAATTGGCTCTGGCCCGGTTTCGTGCTGGCGATCGCGATGGCGGGGTGGCGATCAGTCGCCGCGTGCTGCGATTGGAGCCGACCTGCCTTCGATCGATGCACAATCTGGCGCTCGCAGCGTTGGAAGAAGGTCGAATTCGAACCGCTGCCGGCTTGGTCTGGCGAGGACTGCGCATCAATCGTCACGATTCGGACCTGAGACGACTTCGCGTGCGCGTGCTGCTGGGACTGTTCAAAGAGTCCTGGCGCCGGTTGACCGGGCAGCGACGGGGGACGTGAGCGAAAGCCGGCAATGGGGGATTGAATTGCGCCGAACGAACCTCGTCAGCGCAGGAAGACAGGACACGACGACGAAAACGCCGGTGCCCGCGTGCATCGCTGAATTTGGCAACCGCCTACAGCGTCGCGTCGGTGTAGGGCAGCAACGCCATGTGGCGGGCGCGCTTGATGGCGACGCTGATCATGCGCTGCTCGCGGGCAGTCGTGCCCAGGCGCTTGCGCGATTGAATCTTGCCGTTCGGAGTCATGAGGCGGCGAAGATCGTCAACTGCCTTGTAGTCAACGTACAGCTCTTCACCGAGGCCTGTCTTGAGATACGCGCCGCGACGTGGCCCGGACCCCGTGCCTGTGCTGCCCAGACCGCCTGCTCCGCCGCCTGCGCCTCCACCATATCCGCCACCGCCGTATCCGCCGCCCCCGCCATATCCACCGCTGTTGTAACCGCCCGATGATTGGTACTGAGACATGCTTCTGAACTCCGTTCTGGGTGTTTCGAAGATCGCCATTTGGCCGCAACGGCAGACCAATCTGACGACTCTTGAGAAGACAGCCCCCGCACGCGGCGGGGGCAACGACCTGTGTGAACAGGGGTGAAGAGTGTAGTCGATCGGCAGCGACAGGGCAATCGACGCGCCTGCGGCGCCTTGTCGATCGCTCAACTGCAGAACAAGCGATGGCAGCCGATGAACCAACTCACTTCAAGTGGGACACGGACCCCAGAACGTGATCACGGTCAGCAGATCAGCGACATCAACTGCTCCGTTCACCGCGATGTCTGCGGGGCATGGCGCGGGTGGCGTCGGACAGGGGCCCCAGTTGGTGATGACTGTGAGGAGGTCGCTGACGTTGACCACGCTGTCGTGGTTGATGTCCGCGGGGCATGCCGAAGTCGCACATGTGGAAGCCTCGCACGCGACGCCATCGCCGCTGTAGATTCCTTGCAGCGACGTGCATGCGGCAGGCGAGGCCTGCACACACGATTGACCCGTGCAGCAGGCGCCGAACGACGCAGGGGGAGTGTAGTCGATGGTCAACAGCGGCTGCACATTGGCGGGCCCTTCGCGCGAATCGAAACGCTTCGATGTCGAGGTGGTGGTTGGCACCGAGGCTTCGTTGCCGCGCAACAACCAACCGAAATTCGTTGATGGCGCGTTCAGCCATGCTTGCACGTCAGCGGCGAGTTGCGCGGAAGTCCAGTTGTAGTTGGCGATTCCGCTGACGCTTGTGGTTGCGCTGGCGCTGGAGACGAAGTCGCCGCCCGGCGTTGACCACAAAACGCCAGGCGAGTTGCGGTGAATCCAAGTTGAAGACCCGGGCTGTGTGGGTTCTCCACTCCCGCCGAATCCGCCGGAGGTGCCTTCCTGCCAGTCCGCCAGCACTTTGTGCAAGGTGTAGGCGTTGGTCCCCGCCCACATGGATTTGTTCACATGCAAACGCAAAGTCGCGCTGTTAATCGTCGATCCCAGTGGAATTGGACCATTCAGTTCAAATCGCAGAACCGCGCGTCGCTTGCGCTCACCCTCGTTCTGCTTGGTCTGCCCGGCGAAGATCCACGGCATGGTGCCGCCGCTCCATTCGCCCGTTGCGCTCTCAATCAACGTGTTATCGCGGCTGCAGGGAATCTGCACCGTTGCGGCGAGCACAGCGCAAGTGCTTGCGCAGGCGATCAATCCCCCAATCATCAACGCACGCAGGCGGATAGAGCCGATCATTTCATTCCTCCAGAACCAGATCGCGGCGAAGGCGTCAGGGGCGGCCGCGGAAAAGCCGATCACGCAGGTTTGACCAGTGATCAGTTCGTCCGACAGCGTAGAGTGGTTTGAACCAGGAGGAAAGTGATTGACGACAAATGTCGTCAGATTTCCCAGTCGCGTGTGAATCCCGGCGAACATGCCAAATCCTCAGTCGATTACTCCTCCCGTTATCGGCGTCACGGCAGACCTGGCCGACGATCGCGCCGCCGTGGGAATGTC
>CAZCGB010000148.1:0-6719 GCA_964498045.1 uncultured Isosphaeraceae bacterium | reverse complement strand
CATGCAGGTGATGCGGAGTCTGACGGGGCGATCGAGCGAGCACGGGGCATCCTCGCGCCCGACCGGCGTCGACTTCCCGCCATCAACATCCATCGCCCGCATGCTCAATCCAGTTGTATCTGATGGTCGGCCCGGCATCACGCATGCTCCTTCTGTTCGACGTCGCGGCCGGCGGCCTTCATCACCGCGCGGAAGACCGCCACCTGCAGCAGTTTCACCTTGTACGCATTGTCGCTCATCGGTCTTGCGCCATCGGCTGCGAATTCGCAGGCCTTGCGAATGCCCAGGTCGTTGTCGATGTTCGCGCCTTTGAGCGCATCAGCGACTTTGGGCAGCATCATCGGCGTCGGCGCGACCGCGCCGGCGCACACCGTCGCCACGCGGATGACGTTTCCATCCATCTCCAGCGCGACCGCCGCCATCGCCAGCGGCCAGTCAAAAGACTGCTTTTCCTTGATGGACACAAACGCCGAGTTCGGCTGCGGCGAAAGGGACACGTGCGTGATGATCTCGCCCGCCTCAAGATTGCTCTCGCTCGTCACGCCTTTGTCGGGGCCATGGAAGAGTTCCGCGATCTTGATGGTGTCTCTCGATCCGCCCATCACATGCACTTTCGCATCGCACACTATGAGTGCGGGCGCAAGGTTCGAGGGATGCACGATATGGCATGGCCCGGGCGTGAAGATGGCGTGATACCGATTCTCGCCTTCGACCGCGTAGCAGCGATCGCCGCCTTTCTTCAGGCAGTCAAACTGCTCATTGCGGTAGTACCAGCAGCGCGGCCGCTGCAGAAGGTTTCCCGCAGTGGTGCCGACATTGCGCACCTGCGGCGTGGCTGCGTTGGCGACCGACTGCGCGACAACGGGAGCCTGCTTGCGCAGCATGTTCGACGAGGCGATCTCGGCCATGGTCGCGGTGGCTTCGATCTCAATGCTAGCGTCGCGATCCTTGCCGTCCAGCATGGATATCGCCTGCGGATTGCCCACGCGGCGAAGCCGCTTGATGTTGACGAGCGCGTCGGGATGAATCAATCCTTCCTTCAGATGATCCAGCACATCCATGCCGCCGGCCTTGATCATCGGCAGGCTGTATTTCTTCTGATCCAGCGCGGCAGCGGCTTCTTCGAAAGACTGCGGTTGAACGATGGCGAAGGTGTTCATGCCGCACCGCCTTTCTGAGCCGCGTCAATCGCGGCAAGCACCTTGTCGGGCGTCAGCGGCAGATGCCGCACCGGCGCACCGATGGCATTGAACACGGCGCACGCGACGGCCGCGGCCGTGGGCACGCCCGGCGGTTCGCCGAGGCTGCGCACGCCTGTCTGCCCTTTGTCCCACAAAATCGGTTCGATGTGCGGCATGTCGGCTGGACCGAGGATTTTGTACATCTCAAGGTTGGCGTTAACCATCGCACCGGTGCGGCGGTCGAGGATGCGATTCTCGAAGAGGGCGTAGCTGATGCCCTGGATCACGCCACCGATGATCTGGCTCTCGGCGGTCTTGCGGCAGACCACGCGGCCGCACGACTGGAACGCGATGACATGATTGACGCGAATGACGCCCGTCTCGCTGTCGACATCGAGATCGACGAATTGCGCGCCATGACTGTGACCATCGCCGGGCTGCTTCTGATTGCGTCCCTTCTTTCCGCGGCCGACGATGGTGTCCGTCGGCATCTTGGCGCACACATCGCTCCATGACCCCAGTTTCTGCTCGCTGTGCCGCACTTCGCCGTTGACCACCGTCAAATCCTCAACGGTGACGCCCGAGCGATCGGCGATGGATTTCAGCAATTGCGCTCGTGCGTCAAGCGCGGCGTCCACGATCGCCGGCGCGGTGTTGGGGGATGTCACCGAACCGCCCGATGCCGGGCCTTCCGGATAATTTGACGAACCGATCTGAACGGTCACGTTGGCAAGCGGCACGCCGAGCTTCTCAGCCACCAGGACGCCCGCGACCGTGCGCATCCCCGAGCCGATGTCCTGCGTGCCTGTGCGCACGATGACCGAACCATCGCGGTTGATGACCACCTCCGCATCAGCCGACGCGGAACCCTGGCCCCACGTGCATGAACCCATGCCGAAGCCGCGGCGGATGGTGGATTTCTGCGAGCCCGTCTTCTGCCGCTCATTCCAGCCGATGATCTCGGCTCCCATGCGGTACATCTCGCGGCGATCCTCGTTCTGATCCAGCCGCAATCGCAGCTCCAGCGGATCGACGCCCGCGATGGTGGCGATCTCATCAATCATCAACTCCTCGGCGAACGCGCCCTGCGGATGCCCCGGCGCACGCATGGCCCGCGGACCACCGGCGTTGAACGCGACGTCTTCGTGACCGCGTTGAATCTCGCCGAACGCATAGCGCTCCGATGGGAATCGCACGCCCCCGCCGCGGCCGACGCCGACTCCGCCCCAGGTCTGCACTTGTCCGCCGACGATCGTTCCGTCCTTCTTGAAGCCGATCTTGACCATGGAACGCGACGAGGGCCGGTTGCCGGTGTCGAGGTGCTCTTCGCGGCGATCGACGAACAGGCTCACCGGTCGCTGATACTTCGCGGCGACCTGCGCAGCGGTCGTGCCTTCCTTGCCGGGCCCGAACTTCGCGCCGAAGCCGCCGCCGACGAACTCGCATCGAATCTCGAATTTCGCTTCGGGCAGTTGCAGCGCTTCAGCCATGCCGTCGCGGAAGCTGAACGTGCCCTGCGTCGATGCGTAGACGATCGCACTCTCGCCCTTGTGGTCAATCACCGCGCCGTGGGTTTCCAGAGCCGAATGCGTCTGCACCGGAGTTGAGTACACGGCTTCCAGCACATGATCGGATGCCTCGATCGCCGCTTTCGCCTTGTCGTTGATCGCCGGAGCTTCCTTTGCGCCGTCGTCGATGCCGATCTTCACCTCGCCCGCCACCTCCCATTTCGCCGCCAGCGCGCTGTGGCCGCGCCGCAGCGCGGGCTTGCTTTCAGCGACGATGTACCCGATCACCTGCCCGTGATACTTGCCCTCATCGCCGTTGATGTTCACTTCCAAGACGCCTGGCACGGCCTGTGCCGCTTCAATGTTCTTCGATTTCAGCGACGCCGCGCCGAACGGGCAGCGCACGAAGCCGACGAACAGGCAGTTTGGCGGATACATGTCGCGGCCGTACTTCGCCGCGCCAGTGACTTTCATGGGCGCATCGAGCCTGGACGTGTCGTCGTTGATCGAATGGCCGAGATTCCGCGGACGATTGTCCGTGGGCATGTCGGTGGGAGTCTGATCGAACATGATCGGCTTCATGCCGCACCTCCGTCCATGATGGGCTTCTGACCCGACGCTTCCAGCACAGCATTGAAGACGTTTGTGTATGTGCCGCAGCGACAGATGTTGCCGCTGAGTCCGTGCTTGATCTGCTCGATCGTGGGCGCGCGATGGGCATTGAGCACCGCCTTGCTCGCCATGATCAGTCCGGGAGTGCAGAAGCCGCATTGCAGCGCATCGTGTCTGCAGAACGCCTCCTGAAGCGGATCGAGGCGACCGTCCTTCGCAAGACCTTCGACTGTGGTGATTTCATGGCCGACCGCATCGACGGCAAGCATCATGCATGAGGTGATGAGTTCTCCATCGATCAGCACCGAGCAGGCGCCGCACGCTCCACGATCACAGACTTCCTTCGTGCCGGTGAGGTCCAAGTGCCAGCGCAACGTTTCCATGAGCGTCGTGCCGGGCTCAATCGTGGCGTTCATGTCCTGGCCATTGATGCGCAGCGTGACGTTGAACGGATCAGGTCCGAGCGTCTGCACGCCAGCGTCCTGCGACTGGCCTGCGAGCGCCTGCTCCACGCGCGAGCCGACGGCCGCACCCGCGGCTGAAAGGCCCATGGTCTGGATGAACGAGCGGCGGGAGACGCCTGATCGCCGGCCGGCAGTTTGAGCCTTTTGCGACGAGGCCTTGACAGGCGAGGTCGAGACTCCAGGTGGCGTCAGGGGCGGCGATCCATCAATCGGCTTCATTCCAATACCTCCTTGGAAACAGGCAACCTACCGGGCTCAACCTGCTCGCGATCCATCGGGCCGGGGTTCGGCACTCGAATCGCAGCAAGTTACCGCGGAGAACTCGATTGGGAACCCATCTTCTGCCCAGTTTCGCAATCGTTCTTGCGAGGAAAACCGGGCCGAAAGCCCTGCGGCGGAGCCAGGCGGCCAGATCGCACATACAGTCGCGCGATCCATTGCAACATCTTTACTGACAAGTATTTACGAAATACTTCCACATCCGGCAATTCAGAATTGACCTGCATGAGGACCACCGGCTAATGTGCGTTGTCGCGCGTCGAGCCCGTCGGCTGCAAACGGGAGCCGGAACACAAGAAAACGCGGCCTTCGGGCCGTGGCGCACCGCCGTCCAGAAGTGTCGGAGCGTCTGGACGGCGGCTTCTTTTTTCCGTCGCCATACAACTGCCGCACCAGTGACGATCAATTGGCACGCGGTTTGATGCGCCCGACGGCCTCAGCGCGCCGCGTCCTGCAGGCATTGCGCCAAATCGTGGCCATCGAGCAGGCCATGCACGACGCGCACGATCGCTTCCTCATGTTGCGCATGGGTCACCATCGCATTCGACTCTGCGAACTGATCGCGCGCGATGGCACGCAGGCGTTCACCACCGTTCTGCTTCGTGACAATCACCACCACCTGCACCTTGCTGGCGCGCAGCACTTCGCGCGCTGCAGCCACCGCGACGTCGCCATCGCCGCCCGTGAATGATGCGAAAGCCTTCAACCCAATCTCATCGCTGACCAGCACATCGCAGAACTCCAGGCCGCTGACTGCTTCGCCGCGATCGAGCTTGTCCGCCGCGCGATTGGTGAGATCGAAGACGCGCAGCGCATTGCCGCCACCGCCACCTCCGCCTACTCCCCCGCCGCCTCCGCCGCCGGAACACTCAAGCAGGAACTGCTTGATGACCGATTTGGATTGCCCGCCCCGCCTCGCAAGCTGGCCGAACACCACCGCGTCAGCCCGCTGGGCCAAGTCGATCATGTCGAAATCCCACTGGAGATTGTCGAACGCCGAATTGCCGCTGAGCGTCGCGCTGACGCGCCCGGCGATCGAGCGCGTGATCAGCCGGGCCGTGGGCAAGTCCGGATCTGTCTGCACCAGATCGACGTTGATGCCCATCGCTCGGGCCTGCCGCAGCAGTTCGTCGCCTGCCTGATCCTGCCCGATGCGCGACACCGCCCACCCGGCCGCCGCGGCCAAGGGGCTTGCGGGATCCGCGGCTTTCGCCACGCGCATCGCCGCTGCGGCAAACGCGACCGCCAGGCCGCCGGCCTCAACCCGATCGCCTCGCTCATTGAGCAACGCTTCACCAATGCTGACCATCACTCGTTCACGCGGCATAGGACGCACACTGTAGCGGAGTGAAAGACTCGCGGCTTGCGCGCTCGGGCCAGCGATGGACGCTCGTCGTCCCGCTCTTGCCGTCTTTCGCGCTCGCCCGTAGTCTGCCTGATCACTCTGCTTTTCGCACCGATGAGGAGTCGCTTCATGCTGTCGTCGTTCATGCTGACCATCGCCGCGCTCGTCACCGCCACCAGCGCCGACGCCTCATCGCCCGCCGTGCTCGATGTGACGCCGGATTTCTCTGCTCTGGCCTCCACCACTCTCACCTTCGCGCCCGAAGCGATTGACGGCGAAGCGTCTGATTTGATCGCTGTTGATGCGCTGCAGGACGCAGCGTCTTCCGCCGCGACCACCGCGCCGGAGTCCGCCGCAGTCGATGTCCCATCGCATGCCAACCGCTTCTTCCAGCGCGGATCGTGGCGCTGGAACATCCAACTCGGCGTCGGATCCGACTTCGGCGATGAGTCCCTCGGCATCGCCGGCTTCGGCGTGTCGTGCTTCCTCGAAGACACCTTCACCATGGACTTCGAGCTCAACGGCCTGTACTTCAGCCAGTCCGAAGGCGATGACACCGCAGCCATCAATCTCGCGCTGCTGTTCCGCTGGCACTTCTGGCGCAGCAGCGACAACCACTGGTCCATCTACGCCGACGCCGGCGCGGGCCTGATGCTCTCGGGCGAAGACGTTCCGCCGGGCGGCACGAGCTTCAACTTCACCCCCCAGGCCGGCATGGGCTTCAGCGTGTTGCTGGATGAGGCCCGCGATGTGCGCCTGCTCTCGGGCTTCCGCTGGTACCACGTCTCCAACGCCAACACCTTCGAGGACAACCCCGGCTTGAACACGCTCATGGTCTACGCGGGCGTGAACTTTCCGTTCTGACTCGGAAAGCAGTGATTCGCTGGTGGTGGCGGTCAATGATTTCAGATTTCTGACAGACAAGGGCTTAGTTTGCGCGCACAGATTGTTATTTTCCGGGCGCACCTGCGGCCTTCGCCGGAGCCGCTCCGGCGTTACAGACTTCACGCGGGCGATGAGTCCGAACGAATCGCGCCGACCACGATTACCTCGGATGCGAAAGGCATCGAGCGATGCCTTGCCGCGCGCTCACAACCCGCGTTCTCCCTCGATGCAGTTTGAGGATGCCATCGGCTGTCTCGTATGGCAGCGCCTCTACCATTGGGCGAAGTTCGACGCTGGCGCGCGCAGATTGTCAGCGATGACATCCAAAACCACCCTGGCGCCCGCGCCACGCCGGAAAAAGAAAATACAAAATGCGCGATTTCGCTCTCGAAACGGTCCGGTCTGGCGCGCGCAAATTGTCATTTGCTCGCCGTTGGCCAACACG
>CAZCGB010000147.1:0-6733 GCA_964498045.1 uncultured Isosphaeraceae bacterium | reverse complement strand
GCGGGAGCCGCCGGGCAGCTTCCCCATGCGGTGATCACCGCCAGCAGGTCGCTGACGTTCACCATGCCGTCGCCCTGTGGGGCTGGCGCGATGTCAGCCGGGCAGGTGAACCACACCGAGGGAAACACGAAGCTCGAGGGGATGTCGATGTTCGGATTGCCCAGCGCGAAGCCGGTGACGTATGGCTGCTGTTGCTGCAGCTTCCACGGCTCGAACCCGAACGCCGCGCCGATGTTCCCCGGACCGCCGTACTGCGTGTTGGGCAGCACGACCAGGCCCTGGTTCATCTGCATCTGCACGCTGGTGTTGAGGCCGCTGAGGTACGAGCCGTAGGACGCGGCTCGGAACCACTTGTTGTGCGGCACGCCTGTCGTCGATTGCCAGAAATGGTCGCCGCTCCATCCACCCACGTTGTCGGTCTGGGCGTTCACATCCATGTCGGCGTACGCGGCGACGGCGATGTTCAGGCCGCGGCTGAGCGTGTCGGCGATCTTCAGACATACCACCAGACCGCCCTGGTCGCCGCTGATCATCTTTCCATCGACGGTCATGACCAGGCCCGGATGACTCTTGCTGTTGAGCACCGCGCTGAACATGCTGGTGTTGTCGCTGGGATAGAAGAACGCGACGCGGCGAAAGGCGTTCTTGAACAACTGGCCGCTGAACAATGTGTTCGAGCTGACGCCCAGGTAGTACGTCGCCAGCGAAGTGAATTGCGCCTGTGCGAGCGGCTGATCGAAATCGAGCACAGACGTCACCTCGCCTGCGGAACCGAAGTCGACGTAATCCAGGCCGGTGCGAACCGTCGCTGACCAGCGGTTGTCTTCGCTGGAGATGCCCACAACGCCGGCCGCCGGCGCCGCGCCGAAACCGGCCGGAATGCTGATCGACGCGTTGCCCACCGCGTAGGCGATCGACGGTGCCTGGCCGCTTCCGAGGCCAAGCGAGGAGAAGCCCATCGCGGTGTTGATGTCGCCCGGCCCGCCGACCGTCGTGTTCGACAGGTCCGTCTGGCCCTGATCGAGCGCATCCTGCATGAACGAGTTGAACAGGCTCTGATAGGAAGTCGGATTGCGCCCGATGAAGTGCCGCACGGTCGCGCCGCCGGTTGATTGATGGAAGTGATCGACGGCCCATCCGCCGAAGTTGCCGAGCATCTGCCCATCGCAGTTCATGTTCGCATACACGAACGGCTTGACGCTCAACTGCTGCAGGACGTTGGCTGGAGGATCGGTGTCCTGGAATGACAGGCTGACGCGCAGGCCGCCGGCCGCGCCCGACGCCATCTCGCCGTGGATGATGGCGATCACGCCCGGGTGCGCGCTGGAGGCCAGCACAGCGGTGCAGGTGTCGGCGCTGTTGGCGAAGCTGATGAGTTGAAAGGCGTCCTCGACGCGCTGCGTGAGCGCGTTGGGATACGTCAGCGCGTTGCCGATGCGAACGTAATGCCTTGTGTTCACCAGGAACGACTGCTGCGCGGAAGGCAGGCTGGTGTCGCGAAGGCCGGTGCATTGGCCAGCCGCGCCGCCGCTGTCCTCGATCATCGCCACCCAGCGGCCGTCGGAACTGGCCAGGGTGACGTCGGCGTGTGCGGGGCCTGAGTATGCCAGCAGCGCCAGGCCGCAAGCCATGGGAACGCGAACGCGAAACGGGTTGGAACCGATGCGCATGACGAAATCCTTTCTGAAGGAAGAGGGGGGGGGTTGAACCTTGTCGCCGCGCGCGTGTTGTGTGCGGCAGGAGAGAATGCGACAATGGCCGGCGGCGGGGCTAACCCGAATGTGGGAAAATTGGAACTGTGAATTCCCCGGCCATGCGCACCTGCGCCGTTTCCCGGTCATTTCAAGGTCTTTTCTGGTCTCGTTCCCCACGCCAATGACTTCAGGTGATGCGCGAAATGACGTGACGCAACTGCTCGTCGCCGCGGGCGAGGGCGATTCCCATGCCGCCGCCGAGCTGCTGCCGCTGATCTACAGCGAGCTGCAGCGCCTGGCGCGCTCGTTCATGGCAAGGGAGCCGGGCGGCGGCGCGGGCCAGACCCTGCAGCCCACCGCGCTGGTGCATGAGGCGTACTTGCGCCTCATCGGACAGTCGGAGATGAAATGGGACAGCCGCGGCCACTTCTTCGTCGCCGCCGCTACCGCCATGCGGCGCATCCTGGTCGATCGCGCACGATCGCGCGGCCGCATCAAGCGCGGCGGCGACCGACAGCGCCAGGAAATGCACGACGGCGCCATGTCGGTTGAGCCGCCATCCGATGATCTGCTTGCATTGGATGAGGCGCTCAAGAGGCTCGAAGCCAGCGACGAGCGCAAGGCCCGGGTGGTCATGCTCCGGCACTTCGCCGGCCTCGGCGTCGAGGAGACCGCCGCCGCGCTCAACGTCTCCACCGCCACGGTGAAGAATGACTGGGCGTTCGCCCGCGCCTGGCTGCATCGCGAATTGAGCCGGGAGGATGGCCGGTGATCGCCGCCCACAACGCCCGCACGCATCATGTCCTCCGTCGATCCCAGAAAACTTGAGTCGATCTTCCTCGTGCTGGCCGCGATGGATGAAACCGAGCGTGCCGCGTCACTCGAGCGCATCTGCGATGGCGATGCGGATCTCCAGCGCGAAGTGCAGAGCCTGCTGCGCTTTCACGATCAATCCGCAGGCGGCGCGCTGGACCAGTCCCCGCTGATTCACCTCACCGCCGGCCTTGCGGTTTCGCTCGATGAGAACCGCCTGCCGCCGCGACCAAACGCCGGCGGATTCACGCTGCAATCGGTGCTCGGCTCGGGCGGCATGGGCGTGGTGTACGTGGCCCAGCAGCACAAGCCGCGGCGCACGGTGGCGATGAAGGTCATTCGCGGGGCCAGCGCGACCGCGGCGCTGCTCCGCCGCTTCGAACACGAGGGCGAATTGCTCGCGCGGCTGCAGCACCCGGGCATCGCCCAGGTGTACGAGACCGGCGTCGCCGACTTCGGTCGCGGCCCGCAGCCGTACATCGCCATGGAACTGGTGAGCGGGCAAAACCTGCTTGAGTTCGCGCGGACGCGCAAGCCGTCGATGCGCGAGAAGCTCGATCTTGTCGCGCGGCTCTGCGATGCGGTGCACCACGCGCACCAGCGCGGCGTGATCCACCGCGACCTCAAGCCGGCGAACATCCTCGTCGTCGAGGATGACGCCGCAAGCGGGAGTCATTCGGGGGTCAGGGGCGATTCCGCTTCGATGCCTCGATCGAGCGGCGATTCGTTGCCGCGGCCGAAGATCCTCGACTTTGGCGTGGCCCGCGCGACTGACGCCGAACTCACCGTGTCGATGCAGACCAGCGCGGGCCAAATGGTCGGCACCTTGCCATACATGAGTCCCGAGCAGGTTGCCGCCGACCCCGACGCCGTCGACACGCGCAGCGACGTGTACGCGCTGGGCGTGATCCTTTATCAACTGCTGGCTGATCGCCTGCCGCACGATTTCAGCGGCAAGTCGATCGCTGAAGCCGCCCGCATCATTCGCGACGTCGAGCCGCCGCGGCTTGGCGCGATCGACGGCGCGTTGCGAGGCGACATTGAGACGATCGTCAGCAAGGCGATGGACAAGGACAAGGAGCGGCGCTACGCGTCGGCTTCGGAGCTTGCCGCCGATCTCCGCCGCCATCTCGCCGACCAGCCCATCATCGCGCGGCCGGCGACGACGCTGTACGCGATGCGCAAGTTCGCGACACGGAACAAGGCGGTTGTGGGGGCTGCGGCCGTGCTGGCCATTGCGCTGGCCGGCGCGATGTACATGATCAACCATGCCCGCGTCGAAGCCGGCGTCGAGCGCGACCTCGCGTTGCTGGCCAAGCAGGAGGCCGAGCGCGCCCGCGAGAATCAGACGCGACAGCGCGGGGAAGCCGAGAAGCAGGCGCATCTCTCGCAGCTGGCCGTCGAGTTCATGTCCAACGATTTGCTGGCGCAGGCCTCGCCGCGATTGCAGCCTGATCGCGACATTACACTGCGCGCAGCCCTTGATCGAGCCGCGGGAGTTGTCCACGAGCGCTTCGCAGGTGAACCCGAAGCGGAGGCGTACATCGAGTACATGCTCGGCGCGACCTACGAAAGCCTGGGCGAACGCGCAATGGGCGAGCAGCATCTGCGCCGCGCGCATGAGCTTCGCCTGGCGTCGCTGGGCGAGGCTGATCCGCAGACCATCAACGCCGCACTGCATCTGTCGTCAACCATCCTGCGCCAGGGGCGATACGACGAGGCCGAGGCCCTGTTGCAGCGCACGATCGCCGCGTCAGAACGTGAGCGCGGCGGCAACGATGAGTCGACGCTGCGGGCCCGCCGACAACTGGCTTCCCAATACACGATGCAGGGCCGCTTCGCCGACGCGCAGCCGATCTACGAAGCGGTCATCGCGGGTCTGACGACGGCGCACGGCACGGATGTCGATCGAGATGTCGTGTCGGCCATCACGGGCCTGGCCAACGTGCATCAGCAGACCGGGCGATTCGACCTGGCTCAGCCGCTCATGCTTCGGGCCATCGAGATCAATCGCGAACTTTTTGGGCCCGGCGATCATCGCACCGTGCGCGCCATGGGCGATTACGCAATGAACTTCCGCATCCAGCGGAAACTGGATGAGGCTCTGGAATGGGCCACGCGCGCCCACAATGCCGCATCAGAGACGCTGGGGCCAGCGCATGAAGAGACGCTGGCGGCCGCCAACGCACTCGCGCTGGCATACGCGGACCTGAATCGGCTGCCTGACGCGGAAAAGGTGTTGCGGAGCGCGGTGGATGCCGTCGTGGCGTCGCGCGGCGAGGAGCACATCGACACCGCCAACATGCTCAACAGCCTGGCGGGATGCCTCGGCCGCATGGGCCGCGCGGACGAGGCGGCCCCGCTGCTGGAGCGGGCCCTGAAGACGCAGGAGCATCTCATCGGCGAGTCGCATGTGGACACGCTCTTCACGATGGATCTGCTGGCGCAGAACTACGCAGACATCAGCCGCCTCGACGACGCCATCGCCCTCGAGCGCCGCTCACTTGACATCCAGCGCCGCGTGTTGCAGCCGGCGCACCCGCTCACGCTGATGACGCTGAATAACCTCGGCGGCTTCCTGCTGGAATCGGGCGAGCAGAGCCAAGCTGAGGAGGTGCTCGCCGAGAGCGTGCGCCTGCACAAGGCGAATCGGCCGGCGGTGTTTCAAGGAACCGCCCGGGCGCTGGTGCAGTACGCCGAGTGCATCGCGCTGCTCAAGCGATTCGAAGAAGCCGAGAAGAACTTCCTTGAAGCCCATGAAATGTTTCAGCAACTGGGCGATCCGGGGGCTGCTCGGGTCGCCGGCGACCTGGCGATGCTTTATCAGGCCACGGGCGACCAGGAAAAGGCCGAGGCATGGAAAGCCAAAATCGCCAAGCCATAGCCGCCTCCCACAAGGGCACGAATCGCCTGTCGATCACATCCAAACCTCGAGAATTCAGCCCCGGAATACTGAATCCCCGGACTCCAGACAGCCCCCGTACAAACCCTGACCCCACCCTTCCCCAAAGGAGCCCATCGATTGGCGGCAACACATTCGCTTCCGATGGAAATGACCAGCACGCGCAGGATTCCCATCATGCCGTCGTAGAACACTTTGGCAATCCCCCTCGATTGGGGGTTTTGGCTGAAATTCGCGGTGGCGTATCCGCCGCACATCTCCTGGGAAAGTGGTCACACCATGCGTGAACGTCGCGCCGTTCGGGCAACCGATGTGCAACGGCTGCTGAGCATTGTCATCGATGTCTGCACCGCCTCAGCCTCGCCTCTGCAGCGCAAGCAGGCGCTTCTCGCCGCGCTGTGCGAGACCTTCCGCGCCCGCATCGGCGAGATCACCGAGGTGGCGGAAGGCCCCGCTCCGCAGCAGCGACGCTTCACGTCCTTCGTTGATCATGGCTGGGATCACCACGCCCAGGGTCAAGAGTACGTGCAGCGATGCGAGCGCATGAACCTGACCGATCCGCTTTCCGAGAGGCTCCTCCGCCGTGAGGATGAGGCCTTCAACATCCGCCGCGAAGACGTCGTGGAGGATGGGGATTGGTTCGCGTCGGCGTACGTCAACGACATCCTCCGCCCGGCCGACCTCGACTCCATCCTCGGTTGCTATCGTCGCTTCCACATCGCTCCGCTCGGGGCCGGGGGGCCCCCCGCGCCCGCCGGCGCGCGGAACTCGAGTGTTCCGCAACCCTACGATGCGGCCGCTCCGCAGCCTGACGATTCACGCGTCGTCGGCATCGGCGTGGGGCTGCATCGCCCGTGGTCGGACAAGCCATTCTCCTCGCGCGACGTCGCGCTGCTCGCGCACGTCAATCAATCGCTTGTCCGGCTGTACCCATACGTGCTTTTTGATGACGAGGAGCACGTCTGGCGCACGCTGTCGCCTCGATTGCGGCAGGTGCTGGATCACTTGTTGGAAGGCATGTGCGACAAGGACATCGGCGACCGCATCGGGCTCAGCCGCCACACCGTTCATGAATACGCCGCGAAACTGTACAAACGCTTCGGCGTCGATGGCCGCACATCACTGCTGGCGAAGATGCTGGGTCGAATGAAGCGCGATTGAACGTGCAAGCTGAAACGTCGCGAACGCCGTGATCAAAACAACGCAGCCGCCGATCGCAAGAGCGATCGGCGGCCGACGAAGTTCAGGAAGATGGATGCGCACGCCAGCGATTACGGACACGGGCCCCAGCTGCTGATGACCATCAGCAGGTCAGCGACGTTGA
>CAZCGB010000146.1:0-6756 GCA_964498045.1 uncultured Isosphaeraceae bacterium | reverse complement strand
AGTTCATGAAGCCCGCGGGTGCGTGGGTGATGCACGCCGGACCGGGCGAGCTTGTGCATGGCGAAGCGGTGTTCTGGCCCAAGGCGCGTGGCGAGGCGGCGTTCGATCGCGTGCGGATCGCGACGACGTTTCCGTTCGGCGTGTTTCAGCGCTCGCGCGTGCTCTCGCAGCCGCAGCGCACGCTGATCTATCCGATGCTGTACGAGTTGCGCCGCGATCTGCTGGCGTCGATCGCCCCGGTGGGTCTGATGGGCAGCAAGATCGCGCATCACGCCGGCGCGGGAGACGATTACTTCGGCTTGCGCGAATACCGCCCCGGCGACAGCATGCGGCACATCAGCTGGAAGCGCACCGCGCGCACCGATCAGCTGGTGACCATCGAACGCACCAGCCCAGCGCCGGCGAAGCTGCGCATCGTCGTCGATCTCACCGTGGCCACGGATCAACTTCCCGGCGCGAGAGGAGATCATGCCAAAGCGCGGGACATGGAAGAGCGCGCGATCAGTCTTGCCGCGTCGTTGATTCATGCCGCCGATCTCGACGGCTTCGAAGTGGGTCTGACGGTGCTTGGCGTGCATTCGCCCGCCATCGCAGTGCGGCGCAACCAGTGGCACTTCCACAAGATGATGGCCGCGCTGGCGGAGATTGACCTGGACATCGCGAGGCAGGCCGCAGCCCCGTTGCCGGTGCGCGACGCCGAGCGCGTGGCGATCGCGGTCATCGCGCCCGATCGCATTCAGCCGCTGGCCGGACGCGAGGATGCGGCCTATCTCACTGCCGCGCAACTCGACACGTTGGCCGTCCGGCCGCTGGGATGGCAGGATTCATCGCGGATGGACGAGTCGCGCTTGTCGAAGCGCGACTCGATCGCCGCAAGCCGATCGTCGGCCGACCGCCGTCAGCCGGCCGCCGTGGGAGGAGCCGCATGAAACTGCTGCGGAGTTTCCCTGCCCTCGCGTTTGCGCTGGTGCTCTTGAGCATCGCCGGGTTGTGCGCGGCTCAGCGCAGCGTGGGATTGCTGCTGGTCGCGGGCACGCTCGCAGCAATCAGTTGGAGCGTCACCGAAGGGCCGCGCGGCCGCACGCTGCCGCGATGGGTGAGCAACATCCTCGTCATCGCCGTGTGCCTCAACGTGTTCCGCGACCTGATGCAGAACCCCGCGGACGTGATGGGCGTGCTGGGGCGCTTCACGCTGCTGCTGACGCTGGTGAAGCTCTACGAACGCCGCACTGCGCGGGATTACGCCCAGCTGCTCATGCTGAGTCTCGTGCTAATGATCACCGGCTGCATGCAGTCGAGCGATCTGATCTTCGGAATCGTGCTGCTTCTGTACGTCGTGCTTGGGCTGTACGTGCTGCTGCTGCACCAGCTGCACGCGACGTTTGAGCTGGAGCGCGACGAGCGGGCCAGGGCGATGCCTGCCGGGTACCGGCTGATTCCGCCGCTCAAGCCGGTCGCAGGCCGCAATCTGGGCTTGCACTTCCGACTGATGTCGATCGGCATCGGGGTGGCGGGCGTGCTGCTGAGCGTGGGCGTGTTCATCGGATTCCCGCGAGGTCTCGGCGAGGACCTTTTTGGCGCGATGCGCGGGGCGTCGAACAACCGCGCAGTGGGCTTCACCTGGGAAGTCAACCTCGCGACCGGCGGGCGCATCAACCGCTCGACCGCGCGCGTGCTCACGGTGCAATTCCTTGATAGCGAGAACCCGGTCCGTATGGATGAGCCGGTGTACCTGCGCGGCGCGGTGCTTGATCGCTACGAAGGCCAGGGATTGTGGACCAGCCCGCAGGCCAGCACGCGGCGATACCGCATGACGCCCGGCCGATATGAACGCGTCAGCATCGGTGGCATTGAGTCCGGGCGCACCATCACCCAGCGGGTCGCGTTCACGCGCGCGATGACGGGCGAGATTCCGCTGTTTTCCGTGTACGCGCCGATCGGGATGACGATGGACGCCAACGTGGATGTCATGTACGACCCGCGGCGTCAGGTGCTGTTGACGGCGAAGGACACGCGGCGCGTCGTCGGGTATTCGGTGCGTTCGCAGCCCGAGCCGACCAATAACACGTTGCGAGCAGTCACCGATCAGATCATGCCTTCAGGGCTGTTCGGGTGGTTTGTCGATCCGCAGGGGCGCGTGGAAGCGAAGGCGCGATCGGTGCTGGCCGATGCGCGACTGCCGATCTCGGCGCCCTCGTTCAACAACATCGACCGCTACAGCAACGCATGGCAATGGAACGCAGCCGCCGCGGAGGCTTTTGTGGATTTCCTGCAGGGCGGCGAGTTCACCTACACGCTGGACTTGAGCGATGTGCGCGTCGGCGGCGAGGACCCGATCGTCAATTTCCTGTTCAACACCAGGCGCGGACACTGCGAGTACTTCGCTTCCGCGCTCGCAGCGCTCTGCCAGAGCGTTGGGATTCCGGCGCGCATCGTCGCCGGCTACATGGCTCAGGAATTCGATCCCGACACGAAGCAATACACCGTTGTCGAGGGCAACGCTCATGCCTGGGTCGAAGTCGCAACGGGCCCGTATCGCTGGGCCGCGTTCGATCCGAGTCCGCCGGCGGGCATTCCCAGCCTGTCTGATGACGATGGCACGCTGGCCCAGGCGGTGCGCTCGGCGTATTCGCGCTTCGAGGGCAATTGGAGCACGCAGGTCGTCGGGTTCGACAACGCCACGCAGGACCGCCTGCTCGACACCTTCAGCCAGGGCTGGACCAGGCGCATCACCAGCGCGCTGGATTCGGCTCGTGACGCGATGGAGCGCGTGAACATCTTCTTCAACGTCGGTCCAGGCGGATACATCTGGATGGGCATCGTCGCGACGGCGCTGGTCATCGCCGTGATCGCGCTGGTGCGGCTGATTCGAAGGTCGCGGGCGATTCGGCGCACGCTGCAGCTGCAGCACGTGCGCGGCAGGGAGTATCGCCGCATGCTGGCGCAGCTCGGTTTCTACCTGGACATGCTGCTGGTGCTGCGGCGCGGCGGTCTGGAGAAACCCGATTGGCGGCCGCCGCTGTTGCATGCGCGTGCGATCGCCGAGCACCCTGAACCCGCGCGGTTGGTGCGGGAGATCACTGCGCTGTTTTATGAAGGCCGATTCGGCGGCCAGCCCGTCAAGGGCGAGCGCGTCGAGCGGGCTCAATCCCTGGTGAAGCAATTGGCGACAGCGCTGCGCGTCCGTTTGTGATGACGGCACAGGCCCGCGAGGCCTCGTGTGGGGTCGCCGATTATCGGCCCGCTCCGTCTTCGCGCGCCTGCTCATTTCTCCCGCGCCACACGTTCTGCAATCCCTTCGCGCATCGCGCTCATGAGCGATGAAGTCGCATCGCTGTGCGGACGATGACCCGCACAGCCGAAGCGCTTCACTCATTGCGAAGAAGGGAAAAGCCGTGCCCGCCAATCGCTCTCGAACAATGGAATGGCGTCGTTGCCTCAAGCAGGTGCAGGAGCGAGGCGGGTCATTGGAGATCGCCGTAGGCCGGCGGCAGAGCATCGAAGAGACAGGCGAGCCGCCGACGGTTCCGGCCCAGTCGCACCTCATCTGGCGCGTGCGGATTCTCAATCTGACAGAGACCGAGATCCTCGTCGAACAGCCGATGACGCTCGGCCAGGTCATTGAGATCGAGCGCGGCATGGGCCTGATCGCGATTCTCTCGATTGGTCAGAATCGCTGGACGTTCCAGACCGAGTGCCTGGGTTCGCTTGTCGTGCCGCCGACCGATCGTCGGTTTGGCGGAGGAGTCGCGGCGCTGCGTCTGGAGATGCCCGAGACCGTGCAGCGATGCCAGCGTCGAAATCACTATCGTCTGGATACGCCGCTGAACCTGCCGCGCGTGGATGTGTGGCCGCTGCTCGATCCGCGCTCGGTGATTCCCGCGGAGCGCGCCCATGAAATTCAGTTCGACATTGACATGGGCAGGCTGGCGGGGCAGCTCGATTCGCTGCGCATGGACTTCGAGAGCGTGATGCCGGAGGTCGGCCCCAAGTTCGCGGCTTCGCTGCTCAACCTCGGCGGGGGCGGCGTGGGATTGCGCGTTGAGCCCAACGAAGCGGCCGCGCTCGGTCGCCACAAGGTGTTCTGGCTCCGCTTCGCCCTCCCGCCGGCGCTCAAGACGCCGATCTGCGCAACCGGCAAGCTCGCGCACACGCATATGGAGTCGAATCACGACACCTACGCGGGCATGGCGTTCGACTTCTCGTTCAACCCGGCGCATCAGAAGTTCGTGGTTGATCAGATCTGCAGGTACATCGCGATGCAGCAGCGCGAGCAGATGCAGGCGGCGGAACAGCGGCGCACAGCGTGAACAGGCCTGGTCAGCAATCAGCGACCAACTCTTCGTGCCGGGGCGTCGGCGACGCGATTCGCGCCGCCAACTCCTTGAGCACCGCGATCTTGTCCAGCGTCTCCTGCTGTTCGCTCGCAGGATCGGAATCGGCCACAATGCCCGCGCCGGCGGAATAGGTCACTCCGCCATTGCGAAGCACATGGCTGCATTCGCCATCGCGTTGACCGTCGATCAGCAGCGTGCGTATGGCGACGTTGAGCGTCATGGCGCCGCAGTCGCTGATGAAGCCGATTGCGCCGCAGTAGGGGCCTCGCGGTCTGCCCGACTCCAATTCGTCAATGATCTGCATGGCGCGAATCTTCGGCGCGCCAGTCACAGAGCCCGGGGGAAACGTCGCACGCAGCACCTCGCCGAACGTCGCGCCGTCGCGCACACGGCCGGTGACCTCCGCCACGCCGTGATGCACGGTGGGATGGGTCTCGATCGTTCGAGGCTGCTGCACGCGCACGGAACCGAACTCGCACACGCGGCCGAGATCATTGCGCATGAGGTCCACGATCATGTTGAGCTCGGCTTCGTCCTTGGTGGAATCGCGGAGTTCCCGCCAATCACTGGAGGCGGGCCGCGTGCCCTTGATCGGGCGCGTGGTGATGAGCCGCTCGCCGGACGCGGAGGCTGACTCCAGGAAGAGTTCAGGACTCAACGAAAGCACGGTGCGCGAATCCCCATGGTGGCGGCCGAGCCCCTTCAGCAGCTGGGAACCTCCCAACTCCAGGTACGCGCCATACCACGGCTGCGCACGGGCAAACGCCTCGATCGCCAGCGCGCGGGTGGAGCCGTCGAATTCCGCGTGAAAAGTCTGCGCGATGTTGGCCTGGAAGATGTCGCCCGCGGCGATGAACTCGATCGTCCGCGCGACCATACGCTCGTATTCGTTGACCTCGATGTCCGCACGGAGCGCATCGAGCGTGAAGTGCTCGCGCGGCACGCCTGGAGCCTTGTCGCGACGCGAACCTGGGAAAGTGCCTCTCATCGCGCGCGCATCAATGTTCCATGGTCGCGGAGCGACCCGGCTTTCGGCTTCACACTCGCGCACTTCCCACCACCGCGATTCGACGTGATCGAACAGCAGAGCGTCGGGACACCATGCCAGTTCAATGAGCGGCCAGCGGTTCGTGGGTCCTGTGCTAGGCGCATGCTGCGCTCGCGGCTCGATCACGCCACCCAGGTCGTAAGAAAGGTACCCGATCCATCCGCCGCGAAATGGAAGACGCGAATCAGTGATGTCCGGCGAATGTGAATCGGCCGCTGTTGCCGCAAGCAACGCATCAAGATCCTGCAGCGCGTCATTGGTCAACTCAAGATTGGCAAGCGCGGCGGGGAGTTCACCATTCAGGTGAGAGCGGCCATCAAATCGAAACGTCACGACCGGCCTGGCAAGAATGCACCACCGTGCCCACCGCGGGTGCACACGGCCGGAATGCAGCCAAAGCAATCGCTGATCGCGCGGCCAATCTGCTGCGATGTTCTCAGGCTTGCAGCGCCAATGAAGTGCGGTGATGACACGTTCTTTGCGCACGGGCGCGATCATAGCCTGGCAAGCGCGGAGAGCCGCAGCCTGCTACACTCCTCGATTCCCCGCAGCTCCGCACACGTTTGTCAAGGATGATCCCGCTCATGGCCACCGCCATCGCTTCCCGCCCGCGTTCAAGCAAAAAGACCAAATCCGCCGCCAAGCTCGCAAAGAAAACCGTTCTGGCGAAATCGCCTGTGGCGTCCAAGTCGACTTCCAAGTCGCCCATGAAGATCGTGAAGTGGGTCTACTCCTACGGCAACCGCAAGGCTGAAGGCGACGGCACGATGAAGGAGATCCTCGGCGGCAAGGGCGCGGGGCTTGCGGAGATGACGCTCATCGGCCTGCCCGTCCCCGCAGGCTTCACCATCACCACGCAGGCGTGCGCCGAGTTCAACACTCTCGGCAGGCGCTGGCCGAAGGGGCTTGAGAAGGAAGTGCGCGAGCATGTTGCGCGATTGGAGAAGACGTGCCGCAAGAAACTCGGCGACCCGAAGAACCCGCTGCTGGTGTCAGTGCGATCCGGCGCGGCGCGATCGATGCCCGGCATGATGGAGACGATCCTCAATCTCGGCTTGAACGACCAGAGCGTGCTCGGACTGGCCAACGTCACCAACAATCCGCGCTTCGCATGGGATTCCTACCGCCGCTTCATCCAGATGTATTCGACGGTCGTCGTCGGCCTGAGCAAGGACACGCTGGAACACAAACTCCACGCGCTCAAGCACGGCCTGAACATCAAGAGCGACACTGACATTCCCGCCGACATGCTGCGTCAACTCTGCGGCGACTTCAAGGCATTCTTCCGCGAGCAGACCGGCCATGATTTCCCGCAGAATCCATGGGAGCAACTCGTCGGGGCGATCAACGCGGTGTTCGGCAGCTGGAATG
>CAZCGB010000145.1:0-6761 GCA_964498045.1 uncultured Isosphaeraceae bacterium | reverse complement strand
GTAGCCGACGATTGAGCGCACACCAGCATTCGCGCCGAATGAAAGCTGCAGCCAACCGAACTGGACCTGATTGCCGACGGCTTCATTGACGAAGCGGAATCCGACGTAGTTATTCGAGCTGTTCAGGTTGAAGTTCGCACCGACGTCCGTGCCGCCCGGGCGGAAGAAGGCCGCGGCAGCGCCACTGATCACCGTGCCGGACGCGAGATTGTAGTTACCGCCGATCACGCCTTGCGGGTTGTACCACACGTTGGTGCTCGGGCCCCAGAGATTGAACGTGTTCGTGCCGGCCGTGTACGGGTTGATGTCGTAGGAAGCGAAGCTGGCGGTGGACGTGGCGCCCGTGACGACATCCATGTAGATTCCGTCGATGTTGTTCGGAATCAAAATGCTCACGGGACCGCTGTACACAATCGCAGCGTCAGCGCTGGGTGTGGCGACGGCGGCTGTCGCCGCAACTGCGGCGCAAGCGGCAAAGTGGGTGGTCAGACGATTCTTCAGGTTCACGTCGTATCTGCCTTTCTTTCTTCTCTCAAGAGGATGAGTGATTTTCCCCTTCCGGGGAAATGAGTTCGCTGGCCGCTCCACGCGACCAGCGTTGTGGAGTCCTTCAGTTCAGATGCACGCGACTGCAATTCATGGGCGCGTGCGAACCAACGCCGTCGTGCAGCCTTCCGGCCGCAAAACGCTCACGTGCGGCATGGTCGAAGGGCCTGCCGCAATCGCTTCTCGGGTTCACTTTTGGGGTTGACCCGCTCTTAATGTTCGCGGTTCTCAGACGCGAACATCCCACATCCACGAGCCTGTGCATTGAAAGACCGCAGGCGAGCAAGCGTCCTGCGGCGTCTCTTCAGCCGTTGTCTGATGCAGACTCGAATGAAAAGTCTGCATTCATCACAGACCATGTCACGTGAACACACGGGTGCAAATTCCAGATTCGGAAATTGTCGGATTTGTGATAATGGAGAACTCGTCCAGGGAAGATGGTGAAACTTGACTGCGCCGTTTCCTCGAGCTTTGACCGGAGCCCGCCTAGGTTTCGCACGAGTCGCGAAATGGTCGCGTGTCTCGGGGCCGACGACTGATCGGCAGGTCTCCGATTGAAGAGGCAAACGCGTTCAAAGCTGAAAACTTGAACACTGAATGTGCCACGCCGACCTCCTTTACGACGCAAGTCCCAGCGCCGCCTTCAATGGGCCGAGATGTTGGTCATAGTGCCGCCATCGTCCAATAGAGGAGTCATAAATTGGCTTGTTCACTTGGTCGAAGCTCAACGTTGTGACCTTTCGTCTCGATTCATAATACCTCAAGCAGCTGTCGTTCCACGGCAGGCCGACGAAATCGATGATGCGACGTGTGGTGTTCTGCTGGTCGGCGACGAGATCTTCGTACCGGATTGTGAGCGCAGGAATGTCGAGTGTCGCCTTCCAATGGCCCATGAGCCGCTCGAATTGCCGAGCCACAAAACCAAGGTGTTCAAGATTGGAGACATACGGCATGTTGAGGGGTCGGGTGTAGCACGAGAGGCAGACATCAAGCGGATCGCGTTGAATGTGGATGATGCGGGCACCTGGGAAAAGCATCCAGATCAGCCCGATGTGCTGCCACGCGTCGAGCATCTTGTCCGTCACGCGTTCCGCATCGCCGCCGAGGCGCTTCAGCATGGAAAGATGCCTCAGCGCGAGCCGGTCCGCGACTGCAGGCGATACGTCCGCAAGGCAACTCGGGTAGGTGTGCATCGACTGCGTCTCGGTTGTGATGGAATGTGCGATCGAATCGAGCTCGGAAAGCTCGCCGCCACCGAACGCCATCGGATGGGCGGCGATGATCTGTTCCACAAGCGTCGTGCCGGACCGCGGCATGCCAACGACAAACACCGGGAGCTCCGAACGAATGCCCGATCTCGCGAACATTCGGAGTGATTTCGCCTGAAACGTCGCCATCGCATCCTCGACCCGGCCGCTGAATCCTGCTTTGTCGAAGGCGCCCGAGGCATTTCGCTGCGCTTGGTGGCAAGCCTCCATGGCCGCATCGAATTGTCCAAGACGATCAAGGATTTTGAAGATTTGCAGTCCGATTGTTCGACGCTGCTGGGGTGGCGTGCGCGGGTCGGCGGCGCACGGGCGTGCAAGCTGCAGCGCTTCGTCGTACCGCTTCAGCCCGAAAAGTGCCCGCGTTGCGACGTCGATGACCTCGGGCATGGGTTGTTTGGATTTGAGAAACGGTTGAAGAATGTCGAGTGCTTCGGCATAATTGTGGCACATGTCCATCGCCGCCGACTTCATCACCGTAAAGGTGACGTTGTCCGGCTGAAGTGCCAAAGCGTTGTCGCATGTGACGATCAATTCCTGATACTGGCCGAGCCGATACATCAGTCGAATTTCATGAATCAACAGGTCGACGTTCCCCGGGGTGAAGCGAAGGCACTCTCGAGCATATTCCAATGCGGAGGCGGACTGTTGCGCTTGTTCTTCAATCGCCAGCATGAGCTGCAGAATGTCAAGCCGCCGACCGCGTTGGAGCAGCGATTGCGCCATTTCACGAGCTGATCCGAGTAACCCCTGCTTCATGAGGTCCTGCACGCGCGAGAGACTTGAATGCGAAGGAACGTTTGCGGATCGATTGAGTGGAGTTCGAGCCATGGATGGGATGTTTCAAATTCATGCTTAGCCCAACGCCGCCAGCAGCGGAGCCAAGTGACGCTCGTCGTTCTTCCAGTGTCCGATCGACGAATCGTAAATCGGCTTGTTCACCTGATCGTAATTCAACGTAACAGCTTTGCGATTCGACTCCCAATATCGCAAACATCGATCGTCCAACGGCAATCCGAGGAATTCCACGACCCTTCGGGTGATGTTTTCCTGATCGCGTACCAAGTCCTCGTACTGGATGGTCAGGATGGGACGATTCAAATTCGCGTTCCAATGGTCCATCAATCGCTCGTGCTCGCGGTGTGCGTGGCCAAGATGCGACAAATCGGTGGCGTGCGACAAACGGCGCTCGTTCAGGTGGCGTGTAGCACGACAACGCATTTTGCCTGAGCAGCAGCGAACACTGCTCGATCGCAGCCGCGGTCATGCGGGCGACTTGCAATTGTCGCGCCTGCTGCAGACTGGATGGAGAGACCTTGGATTTCATGGCCTGCGAATATCGGGCGAGATACGGAACTGCGAGAAGTGGCCAAAAGAATAGGCCGCGGCGATCGCCGCGGCCTATCAGGCTTTCGAAGGATGAGGTCGATCACGACCGACGACGTCTGTAACCGACCAAACCGGCCACACCGAGAAGCGCCATTGCGCCCGGCGCGGGAACCGCGGTGTAGTTGATGGTCCAGCCGAGGATGTTCGCGCCATCGCCGCCGACTGTGTCGCTCATGGTGATGGTGTACGTTCCAGCTGCCAGCGCACCCAATGTCCAGGTATTCGCGGCGATCTGGTTGGCTTGGCCGCCCGGGATTGGATTCGGTGAACCGCTGAAATAGGTCGAGTTCGGGATGCCTGTCGCGCCGAACCAGTAATTCACGGGCAGACAGACCGCGAGGTCATTGGTCGACGATGTGCCGAAGTTGTTGAACCAGCCGTTGTTGTTCCACAGGTCGAACGTGGCGCCATTGGTGGCGGTGATCTGGATGTCCAAGTCGCTCGAATAGGTATGGGCGAAGTTGACCACGATTGAGTCGATCGACGACACAGCTCCGAGCACAATCGCCGAGCTGTACGAGCCTGTGCTTGCCCAACCGCCAGGCGTATTGTTGGACGCGGAATCGGCCATTGCAGCGCTGGAAATGCCGATGGTGCCAATCGTGGTAAGGAGTGCAGTCTTGACTGTCATGTTTTGAGACTTCCTTTCTTGTATCTCGCGAGAGAGAGAGAGTTTTCTTCCCCATCCGGGGAAACAACTTCGTTGGTCGCTCCACGTGACCAACGAGGTGGAGTCGATCCGATCACATATGCACGCGGCGACATGCCCTGGGCGCGTGCGATCAAACGCTGCCAGACGGCCGTCAGGCCGTCAGACGCTTTCTCCGGGCAAGGTCAAAAGACCTGCCGCGCTCTCTTCTCGGGCTCTCTCTTCTGGGTTACCCGCTCTTGATATTCGCCGGCTCTCTCCAGCGAACATCCCACATCCACCGGTCGACCAAGACGAATCCGTCGACAGGTATTTGTTTTTCAGCGTTTTTTGAGCCGCTGAACAATGCAGAGACATTCAGGCCATCTGCATCCATCATGGAGCATATCACAAGCTCTTTTGCACACAAGAGCCAAACTATTGAAAAACTGAAAATGTGACTTTGGGATAAACAGCCGCTGTTTGTTGTCAATCTCAGACAATATCCGAGGACCACCCCCACCACATCCCGGTGATCGGAAGCTTCTCCGGATGAACCGAAGTGCAGGCCGAGGCCCCTCGACATCGGCATGCGCCCTATCCCCGCTGCCGAGCGCCTGCAGCCGATCGGCTCCAAGCATCTGGGCCAAATGGATCCGTCTCCAAGGCGGTTTTTGTGGAATGCAGGGCGTCCGCCGGGGCCTTCAGTCGTTGAGCCTCTGCTGCATGCACCGCTGCCTCGGTCTGCTCGTTCCTGGCAAGGTGAAGTTGCTCGAGGAATCGATGAGCATCCACCAGCCCCGGCTGCAGCGTGAGCGCGATGCGGAAGGACTGAATCGCCGACTCAATCTCCCCCATCCACGCGAGGGCAATCCCAAGGGTGTGATGCGCTTCAAACATTGCGTGTTGAAGTTCGAGGGCGCTCAGAGCATGTTCCGCCGCCTGTTCGAACTTTCGTTGGGAAAGGGCCAGCAGCGCGTGAGCATGATGCGCTGCCGCGTTCTTTGGATCGAGCGCCAACGCCCGCTTCACGGCGCGTTCTGCAGGCTCCCACTGCCCAGCCAGTCGGTGAATGGCTGAGAGCGAGATCCACAAAGACGGATCACTGGGATTGGCGCGAAGCGATTCGTCCAGCATGGCAGCGGCTTCATCGAACCGGCGCTGGGAAGTCAGCAGCGTCGCCCGCAACGCCCGCGCTTCAGCGAATTCAGAATGCGTCCGCAGAAAATCTGCCAGCAATTGTTCCGCCTGATCCATCGCGCCCGTCGCCTGCAGACAGTGCGCAAGATTGATCGCGAATCGGGCATCATTTGGGAAATCGGCTCGAAGTCGCTCGAAGACCGGCAGAGCCTGTTGCAATCGGTGTGTGCTCATGTACACCACACCGAGATTGGAACGGCTCTCGCGATCGATGTCGCGCAGAACCTTGTCCATGTCGTCGCCGATCGGCTGGATGTAGCCGAGATCCGCCAGCTGCTTCATGGCTTCGCGCGATTCGAACGGGTCGGTGCGCATGTCAGCAGGATGCATGCCGCTCTCACCATCGATCGAATCCCATGATTCAATGCGCTGGATCGCTGGAACGCCGTCCAGAGCCTCCAGCAGCACGCGGCCGTCCATATCCTCTCCGACAGGCAGTCCCAGAAGCGTAAGGGCTGTCGGCGTGATGTCGAGCAATCCGGCGCTGCGGATCGATGCTCCTGAACGCACTCCCGGCCCTGCCATCGCCAGCATCCCGGTTTGCCGATGCCACGTGGCGTCCATGGCCGCGTGCTCATCATGCATCGCCGTGGCGGTCCTCGGACGGAGGTGATCGCTGTGAAATCCATGATCGGAAAGGATGATGACGGTCACATCATCACCCGCAGCCTTCATCAGCTCGCCCAGCATGCGGTCGTGCAGGCGATAGACGCCGTTCATCACTCCGCTCAGCGCCGAGAAATCCTTCTTGGACACGTGTTCAAGGCGCGGGGGGTGATATTGCATGAAATGATGGCCAGCGACGTCGATCATGTCGTAGAACACCATTGCGCAGTCCCAAGGTTGGCCCGATGAGATCAACGACAGCGCGACGTTGTGCACTGAGCGACTTTGGGCCAACAGCTTCCGCATCAGGGCAATACGGCGATCATCGTGCGCCAGGGCATCGCTTCGCGGCAACAGCACGCGCAGGTCATGCAGAGCCGCGGCCGATGCGTGCACACGCAGCTGCTGAATTCCGGGAGCAAGTTGCGCCGGCGAAATCGCGCCCGGAGGCATAGACCAAGGCTCCTTGGCCGACTTCGGCGCGCCTTCCTGAAACAGGTTTGAGACGCATACACCCTTGATTGGCTCAGCGGGATGTGTGGCGTACCAGTTCACCACGATCGACCGGCGATCAGATTGCGAGAGAATGTTCCACAGAGCCTTGGTCTTGCGCGAAATGCTGGAAGACACGCGCACGCCGCCTCCCCCCATCGGATCGGGCTCGATGAAATTCAGAATGCCGTGCTTGTCGGCGGTCTTGCCCGTGGCGATGGTGGTCCAAAGGATCGGTGAGAGTTTGGGGTCAAGCGATGCGAGGTCGGCGCGTGTGCCGCGCTGCAGCAGGCGATGAAGGTTTGGCATCATCCCAGCGGCTAGCGACGGATCGATCATCTTCCAGTCTGCCGCGTCCCAGCCGATGATGAGCAGTCGTTTTGCGGGCCGTTCGGGCATGGGGGCAATGATGCAAAAGAACACGGGCGGCCGCAAGGGCCGCCCGTGTCGATCGGAACGATTCAGATTCGATCATGCAACGCGACGACGGCGATTGCCGACGAGTCCGGCCATTCCCAGAAGCGCCAAGCCGCCGGGAGTGGGAACCGTGATCGAAGCGCCGGCCACGTCTTCATAGGAGTTGGCGTCGATCGCGCGAGGCTGTGCCTGAGCGGTGCCACCGAGTGAGATCTGCA
>CAZCGB010000144.1:0-6775 GCA_964498045.1 uncultured Isosphaeraceae bacterium | reverse complement strand
AACTCGCCGTGCTGGTGTTGTCGTCGGTGCGTGAGAACGTATTGACGTGATCGATTCCACCCACGGAAAGAATGTTCTTCGCCCAAGCCTGCGGCCGCGAAAGTTGATTGTTGTTGTTCGACTGCGACTGACAGATGAGGATGTCGAAGTCGAAAATGATGTCGTCCATATCAGAGGAAATCGTGGTGTATGAGGTGGTCAGCGCGTCGCCCCATGAGTTGCTCTGAAACACCGCGCGGTACGGGCCGGCGGGATCAACCAGTTCACTGGTATGGATATAGCGATTGGTGACGGCGAGGTAGGACGAGACGATGGCCTGCTCGCGATTGGGAAGCATGCCCGTGCCCGCGGCGTTGGCCGCACCGTTGCCGAAGACGATGCCGGTCGTGCTGGTGCCATGACTGGTGTCGGTGTTGGTGCCGATGTTGTGCAGCAGGATGCCCGGCCCCTGAAACGCCTGATGGGTGGTTCGCACCCCGCCGTCCATCACTTCGCCACGCACACCCTGGCCGGTGAAGCCCAGCGTCGAAAGCGTTGGCACCGCGCCCGTGACTTGCCGCGCGATGTCCATATCCACGCCGGGTTCGCCCTTGCGGTCGATGAAAAGCACTTCATTCATCCTCGCCACGGCGAGCAATTGCGCCGGGCTGAGCGTGGCTTCGATCCGAAAGCCTTGAGGGATCGTGAGGTTCACTGCGCCGCCCAATGCGTTGATTTGATCGGCAACGACCTGCTGCGCCGCTGGGCCGCGTTCAAGCAACTGGATCGAATACTTCTGCGTTCCCAGCCCAGCGCCGACGCCGTCGGCAAGCACCGCTCCCAGCGGTTCCTCCAACCGATAGGCTGGGTGATACTCACCGATCCACCGCACCTCCGGCAGCGCCGACGCCGCGAGCATCGCGGCATCGTCCATGTGCACGATGAAGCACGAATCGGGCAGATACGCCAGCGTCGTTGCGCCGCAGGCGCGAAGTTCATTCAGCATGGCCGGCAGAGGCGGCACAATGAACTGCACGATCATGCTCCTCGGCCCGGCGCCCATGTTTCCATCGCTGCGCAAAGCGTCGGCCACCGGCGGCTCGGCGTTGAGCGCGTTGCGCGGATCGAAGTTGCCGAAACGAAGGCGGATCACATTGCTGATCGGCAAATCGCGACTGAAATGCACGCCATCGGTCGTCGCTGAGTACATCGCCTGACCGGTGATCGGATCGCGCCACATCCGAACAGCAGCACCACTCTTGCCGATGCGCACTTCACGAACCGAACCGATGGCGTTCGCCTGCGCATCCTGGGTTGTCAAAGCGTCGGCATTGGCCTTGTCGGCGTATCGTGCCTGGGTCAGGCCAGTCGCGCCGCCGATCATCACCGCGCCTGCCAGCACCATCAACGACGACTGATGAGCGATCATGTGCCGGCAAGCGTCAGGGCGTGGTGAGTGCATGTGATCGAATCTCCGAGTGCTGGCGAATAATGGCGCGCACGATCATGCGTGACCTGATCACGCTTCGTCGGGGCCATGCAAATCCTCTGTTTATGCATTTTCGAACAACGGTACGCCGACACGTTCGAACGATTCCGCGTGGCGCAATGGCCGGGGCGTCGGCCTCATTGAGCGTAGTTCAGTCGTCGCCGCACCGCAAGCCCCGCTGACGTAAAGTTCTCATCCATCGGAAGTTACGAGCCCCAATTGGTCACAACCAACAGCAAGTCGCTGACATTGACTTGGCCGTCGCCGCCGGGAAATGGGGCGATATCGGCGGGACAGGCGACGGGGAGCGTTGGGCATGCACCCCAAGCTGTGATGACGGCAAGGAGGTCAGCTACATTCACAGCGCCATCGCCATTGGCGTCACCAGGAACGTCGAGCTGTCCATTGGCGGCGATCGTGGATTCAAGTCCAATCTGTGTGGTAACAGATTGAATAGCGCCGTCAAAGAGCAGGCTTGCCGTGCCGCCGGTCGGTAGAACTGTGGGCACATCCAGCGGCACATCGGTGAACGGCGTGAACGGACCAGGCAGGGTTTCATCCAGGTTCCAGTCGATCGATACCGTTGAACTCGCCCCGTTGCCGTTCACGTTGAGCGTGCCGGAAATCGCCAGAACCACGGGGAGTTCATTGCCGACGGGGGTTCCGCTGAGTGTGCCGCTGTATGCGATTGTCGCATTGACCAGCACCGCGTAGTCGAACTGTCCCTTTCCAGTCGGTATCAGCCCGCCCGCAGGCGAAGCCGTGGTCTGCGTGATCGTCAGTGCATCGAGCGTGAGCGCACCAAGCGGAATCGGCAGTGTCACGCCGCCGGGAAACAGCGAGCTGGGCTGAAACGTTCGAAACGTCTGGTAGAGCACGTTGAACGTCGCGGCAAACGACGGCGTATCAGCACCAAGAGCATTCATCTGCAGGTTCGACATCACGACAGTCCCGGAGTCAGTATTCACGCTCACCCGAAATGTACCTGTCGGATGCGTTTGCGTGTTACCCCCGGCCGCGAACGAGCCGGAGTAGGTGATCGGCATATTGCCGCTGCCGCCGAACAGGCCGGGGCGGGTCTGCGTGCCTGTGGCGTTGTTGACAGCGTCGTAATTGCCGCGAAACGTGCCCGCGAGCGGCGCGGAGATGTCCGACGAGGTGGTCGCAACGCTGGCATTTCGATCGATTGTGAATTGATAGATCGACGACGCCGCCACCCTATGCGCGAGCACGCATGCGACTGCGATTCCAATGATGCTGGCGATGCGACCATTCATGAGGGCGTACTTCCTCTGCAGATGCTTGATGTGTGTGGCGAACACCCAAGAGTAGCACGCGCCAAACATCAAACAAGTGAAATTGCAGTCGCGACCCGAACTCATCTGAACTGGTCAGAGGCGTAGTCACAAGCCCCAATGTGCGATCACCAGCAGCAGATCGCCCACATTGACCTGGCCGTCGCCGATTGGGTCCGGAGCGATGTCACCCGTGCATGATCCGGGCCCGGTCGAACACGCGCCCCAATTGGTGATCACCGCGAGCAGGTCCGCGACATTGACCGTTCCGTCGCCCGTGATGTCGCCGATGCGCCGATTGCGCGCAAAGTGCGAGGTGTAGATGTTGCTGTTCTGAGCCGCACTGAAGGCATAGGAAGTGATCGCAAAGGTGTCGGCATCCGGCGAACTCATGTCGATGACGATGTCAGCTCCCGTCGCCTGCGCCGCCTGCACGCGCGAGAAGATCTGGGTACCGGTCTTGGACCAGCCGACGACCGCCAGATCGTCGCCGCCCGCCGCGCCGACCTCACCTGCGACGATGACATTGCCGATCGCATCGATCTCAACGGCGATGCCATCATCCATGCCATGGCTGGGGCCGTCCCACGCGCTGGTCCACATCACGCCATTGGCATCGACGTGCACCACCGCGATGTCGTACGGATTGTGCGTCTGGCCGACCATTGCGATCGAACCATCGGAGCCGAAGGCGACGTCAGCGGGTTCGGCAGACGCGCAATTCGCCGTCGGCCACTGGCGCATCCAGACCCGCGCCCCGGTCGGCGAAATCTTCCATGCGCGAAACTGAAACAGGCCGCACGTCGTCTCCGGCCCGCCGCCGACGAGTACGTTGCCGCTCGAATCAACATTCAGCCATGCGGGCGTGAAGGTGTTGCCGATCTGGCCGTTCTCGTGGTCGCTCCAGATCACCTGCCCGTTCGCGTCCGCGGCAATCGTGCGGTACCCGCCGCTGCTCGCCCCTTCCGTCCCGGCGAACACGAATCCGCCCTTTCCGTACGGCGCGATCGCCGTCGCAATGTCGGTGGTGTGCTGCGGTCCGTCGAACGAAAACTCATCGACGAACGAGCCGTCGCTGGTGTTGTATCGCAGGATCAGGGAATCATTGGCGAGCGAAGCCGCCACCAGCATGCGGCCTGTCGCAGCGTCCTCCGCCACCGCGGGCTTGAATGGACCGAACGCCAGCGTCGCGGAGTGTGAGACCTGCCACACCTGCGAGCCGTCGGCAGGGTTGACCCTGCGAACGAAGAGTTTCCACGCCGCGTTTTCAAAATAGAAACCCGACAGCAGCAGATCGCCCGTGATGGAACGCTGCAGCGATGCGTAGCGTGTGAAGCCCGGTTCGACGATGGACCACATGACGCCTCCAAGCGCGTCATATCGCAGCAGCATCGGATGATGCCCGCCCATGCTCGGGTCGTACGTATCGCCGGCGATGACCACCGAATGATCGGCGAGCATGACCACGGCGACCGGCTCATCCGCGTGATTGGCGGGGCCGTTCCAGGCGCGAACCCATGAGCGTGTCGGCGGCGGCTCCGCTGCGAATGTCCGCTCACTGATCGAAACCGAGAAGCACGTCAGCGCGAGAAGCGCCAAGAGTCGAATGTACTGCCAGTGTGTTTGCACGATGAATCCGCCGATTGAGATGAAATGAAGGCGTGCGAAATGCCATGTCGTGCGATGAGCGACTGATTGCCCGCGACGCGATTTTCCCGGTGCGAATGCCTCGAATTGAGAAGATCACGATCCCCAGAACGTGATTACCATCAGCAAGTCCGCGACATTGACCTGGCCATCGCCATCGGGCGATGGCGCAATGTCGCCGGCGCAATGCAGTGGTGGGGCGGGACACTGACCCCAGACGGTGATCACTGCGAGAAGGTCAGCGACATTCACGTGGCCGTCTCCAGTGACATCGCCTTCAACGCGCGGCGCGCAGGTCCATGCGGCGATGCGCCCGACCGCAGCTCCACCGCTGCCTGCGCCTCCGAGCGCCGTGAAATCTCCGGCTGCGACGAGCGACGCTCCATCAGCAGTCAACGCCAGAGCCTGCGCCGACCCGTTGACGCCGTTGATTGACGCCGATTCCAATGCGGACCAGTTTGCGCCATCCCATTTCGCGATGTGATTTGCGGTGAAACCGCCTGCGGTGGTGAAGTCGCCGGCGACGAACAGCGCGGGCGGAAGCGGGCCATCGCTATCCTCATCGAAGACCTGCAGCGCCTGCACGACGCCGTTGAGCCCCGAGCCGAGCGCGGACCATGTCGAACCGTTCCATCTGGCGATTCGGTTGGCGGGGATCGCGCCGCCGAAGGTGGAAGTTCCGCCGGCGGCGGTGAATCCGCCTGCTGCGAAGAGCGCAGGGCCAGTGCCGTCGTCAAAGACCTTGAGCGCGTTGAGTTGTCCGCCGTTGAACCCGCCCGCGACCCCGTGCCAGGCGCTGCCGTCGAATTTGCCGAAGCCGATGATGCTGGGCTGGCCGCTGGCGAAGAATGCGAAACTGCCGACGGCGTACAGTTCGTCGCCGGCGCCGGACCCGGCGTCGAACACCGCGAACTCGTTCACGACGCTGATGAGTCCGTTGGCGCCGACTCTTCGCCATTGCGAGCCGTTCCATCGCGCGATGTATTCGGTGGGGCCGTCGATGGTGGGGAATCCTCCGAAGCCACCGCTCACGTAGAGCTCCGGTCCGTCACCGAAGTCATGCACGAACAGCGTGCCCAGCCAGGCGTTGGGCGAATTCGGCACGGCCGTCCACTGCGAGCCGTTCCAGCGCGCAAGCGTGGTTGTGCCGCCGCCTGATGCGTAGAGGGCGGGGCCGTCGCCCCGGTCATACACCGCGAGCGCGAGCACGTTCGACAGGGGCATGTTGGAACCGACGGGCTGCCAGGCCGAGCCGTTCCATTTGGCGACATGCGTGACGGTCGCCCCGCCTGCCGCGCCGGGGATGCTGAACGTGCCGCCGACGAACAGCGCCGGCCCGCCGCCGGTGCCGTCATCGAAGACGACCATGGCGTTGACGCGCTCGCTGAAGCCCGGCTGGCCGAGCGTGGCGATGAACTGCGGCAGGCAGTCGGCGCGGACCGAGGGCGGCGCGGTAATGATCGCCATGCAAGCGAGTGCGGCGAATTGAGGGGCGAATCGTTGTGAAAGGTTGGTGCGATTCATAATCGGCTCCCGAGCGATGGTGTCCGCCACAATGAGTATGTCGGCGGGGGAGTCTGATATTGCGACGAACTGCAGGCTTTCAGAAGCGACGTGCTTCGGGAACTGCCGTTGCGGCAATATGCGGCAATCGAATGCACCGCGAGCCGGATCGTTACGATCCGGCTCGGGCTCTTGCTTTCATGGTTTGAACGTGCGTGAATCAGCGATTGCCGGAGCGACACGCTCCGGCTCGCTCTTCGCGAGTGCGCATTCGCGCTCTCTCGCTTACGCCGACTCCTTGGCGCGCTGCTGCGGCAGCTCGTCCAGCGTCAGCGCGTTCTCAATCGCGTCGGCGTCGATGATGACCGTCGTGCCGGCGCGGTCGCGCTCAGGCAGGTCGTACATGATGTTCAGCATGTACTCATCGAGGACCGCACGCAGGGCGCGTGCGCCCGTCTCACGCTTCATCGCGCGCTCGGCGAGGACTTCAAGGCCGTCCTGCGTGAACTCGAGTTTCACGTTCTCCAATGAGAACAGGTGCTGGTACTGCTTGATGAGCGCGTTGCGCGGCTCGGTCAGAATCTGGATCATCGCGTCGCGCGTCAGCGGCATGAGCGGGCACAGGATGGGCAGTCGGCCGACGAGTTCGGGGATCATGCCGAACTGCAGCACGTCCTCGGGCGTGACCTGCGCCAGCATCTTGGCGGCCTTCTCACGTTCTGTGTTGTCGCTGACGGGGTCGGTGGAGAAGCCGATGCGGCTTTTGCCCAGGCGCTTGCGGATGATGTCGTCGATGCCGACAAACGAACCGCCGCAGATGAACAGGATGTGCGTCGTGTCCATCTGGATGTACTGCTGCTCG
>CAZCGB010000143.1:0-6797 GCA_964498045.1 uncultured Isosphaeraceae bacterium | reverse complement strand
ACAACGTCAACGGCATCGACGGCGACGCCGACCACGACGGCCGGGTCGTCGAGATCAACACGCTGGATGTGCCTGCGGTCATCGCCGTGCAGGAAGCGTACGTGCGCAAGGTCATCGACACCGTCAACGATCTCGACAACGTGCTGTTCGAGATCGCCAACGAAGCCCTGCCCGAATCGGTCGCCTGGCAGTACCACTTCATCGACTTCGTCAAGCAGTACGAACTGGGCAAGCCCAAGCAGCACGCGCTGTGGATGACCACGCCGTTCCCCAATGTCGATGGCGAGTTGTGGGCGTCGGCGGCCGAGGCGGTTTCGCCCGGCACGCTTTCGGCGGGCGGCGCGTACCAGGCCAATCCGCCGGCCAATTCAGGAAGCAAGGTCATCATCGCCGACACCGATCACCTCTGGGGCTGCGGCGGCAGCGGCGCATGGGTGTGGAAGTCGTTCACGCGCGGCCTGAATCCGATCTACATGGACGGCTACCTCACCACCAGCGGCAGCTGCGTGCCGGACCTCGACATCCGCAGGCAGATGGGACTCACGCGCACGATGTCGCAGCGGATTCGCATGTCCAACGCCGTGCCCAGCGGCAACCTGGCCAGCACCGGCTACTGCCTGGCGACGGGCGACGCGTTCATCGTGTACGCGCCCGACGGCGGCAGCTTCTCGCTGAACCTCGCAGCCGTCAGCGGGCAGATGAACACCGAATGGCTGAACCCCGCGACGGGGCAGACGCAGAACGGCTCTTCGGTGAGCGGCGGCGCGCTGCGCAACTTCACGCCGCCCTTCGCAGGCCCTGCGGTGCTGTTCGCCTCGCAATCGAGCGTCGCCCCGCCGGTGATTCGGGCAGGCGATCTGAATGTCGATGGCGTGGTGAATGTCGCGGATTTGCTGATCGTCATCAGCAACTGGGGCGGCGTGGGAGGCGGGGGCGAAGCGTGCATGGGCTGCGTCGTGCCCGGCGACGCGAACAACGACAGCCAGGTCAACGTCACCGACCTGCTGATCGTCATCACAAACTGGGGTTGATCCGCGGGAATGGCCGTCCGCGTTACGGCATCGGCCCGCCGGTGCCGGGCTTGCCGTAGCCCAGTGCGGCGTTGTCGAGCACGAGCACCCAATCCTGTCCTTTATTGGGCGTGGTGAAGTTGCGGAAGCCGCCCTTGGCGAATGTGCCCGCGCTGACGGCCTTGCCGTTGCGGCAGTCGTACCACCAGGCCTTGATGGTCGAGCCCGACATCGAAGCGGAGTTGATGGTGAAGGCCTTGTTCTTCTTGGGCACGTACACCATGGCGTAGCGGCCCTGGGCGTCGCGCGTGGCGGTGAGGCGGTCGGGCACGTTGCCTGCGAAGGTGGTGATGAGTTCTGGCGCGGGTTTGCGCTTGAGCATGGGGCGCGATTCCATCAATCGCCGCAGATGCTTCATGTCGTCGCCGCCGGGGCGGTTGAGGGCATCGTCCCAGGTGGTGGTGTCGCCGTAGAGCACTTCATCGCCGCCGCCGCGATAGCTCACCGCGAGCGGAATGGTGCCATAGGTGTGTCCCATCGCGCCGGCGAAGACGGACCAGTACGCGCGGCGTCGCACGCCGAAGGCGTCCCAGCCATCGATGCCTTCGTAGTGGGCTTCGCTGTCAACGGTCGGCTTGATGGGCGTGAGGCGGTAATCGCTTTCGACGAGGTTGAAGTTGTCTGCTCCCGAACCCCAGTTGCCGCTGTGGCTCGACTGGATCATGTTGAACGACAGCCACGAGGCGTCGTTGAACATGGTCGAAGACGTCTGCCGGCCCGCCTGGTACGACGGGTGAATGGTGATGAGGTTGCGGCCCTGGCTCCCGGCCTTGAGGCCGCTGCCCAGGGCGTTCCACACCTGCCTGATGTCGCTGCCGGTGCCGTTGATGTTGAATTCGCCGGCGACGATCCAGATGACGTTGCTGTTGCCGCGATAGCGTTCGCCGAGCCACTGGCCGAAGGCGGCGGCGTTGGCGATCTTGTCGCTCTGCGAAGAGCCCAGGGCGTCCATCGTGTCGCCCCAGGTGACGACCAGCGCGATGTACAGGCCGCGCTGATCGGCGGCGTTGACGATGTAGTCGATGTGGTTGAACCATCCCCAGTCGTGGCTGTTGGGATCGTTGTTGGTGTCGCCGTAGAAGTTGCTGAACTCGGTGCCGCCGCCGTTATTGAGCAGGACCGGCCCCTGGATGACGTTGAACCCGCGGGCGGCGCGGTCATCCATGTAGCGGTCCACGTCCTCGCGCGAGAGCTTGTACAGACGCCAGTTGGTGTCGCCCATCCAGAAGAACGGCGTGCCGTTGGCCTGCTGCAGCGAGCGGCCGTTCGTCGCGACGCGCAGCGGCTGCGCGGCGTGCGCGCTGATGGTGCAGCAGAGCACGGCGAGCATGACGATGGCGAAGTGCGGGAACAGTGAGACTCTCTGGCGTGGTGAACGCATCCAATGGCTCCTTTCGGACCGTGCTCGCGAACTTCGGACACAGATCTGCACGCAGCGTCGGGCGAACAACGCCGCGCACAAGGTCGCTCTCGATCAATGCGAGAGCATGGGGGGATCATGCGACGCAAGCGCCGCTCTTCCTTGCCTGTCACCCGTCGGTGTCCGTGACGGGCTTCCGACTCTTCCTTGAGCCGGAGAAGCTGTCATAGACCCTTGGGGCCGCGCCGGTCAACCGCATCGGGAAAAATTTGCGCGTCGAGGCGGCATATCAGGGCTGAATCGGGAGAAGGCCCGACACGAATTCATCGTCATCCAATGCGCCGCGCATGAACGAACGGGATAAACCGCTGCTGGCGCGTCGGCATCCACTGCCCCGTCCGGTTATTCACAATGGGAATTTTGCGCTCATGCCGCCTGGCGAAGCTGTGCGTCGGGCGCCGCTTCGGGGATTTGCCGCGCATCCTCGCCGCCGCCATGCAGCGATCGTTCGCAGGCGTCGCGCATCGCCTGCCACATCTCCACGCGGTCGGAGTCGCTGCGGGCGCGAAGCGCCGCGTCGAAACTTTCCATGGCTGATGGCAGGAGCGACTCCAGCACGTTCATCGACGGATCGGCCCCTGCCCGGCGGACATCGCTCACGCTGGCCTGCTCGGCCACGATCGTCCCCAGCAACCCGCGAAGCCACGGCCCGCAGCGCGAGGCCGGTTCGACGGCATGATCTGCCAGACGCGGAGCGCTCAGCATTCGTGCGGCTTCATCCACTTCGCCCGCCGCGGCCTTGAGCGCGATCTCCACCGGTGAACGATCGTGCGATGCCTCGTCGCCGCTGGCGTTCTCGAGCAGCCGAAGGCCTTCGGCGAACGCGCCGCTGTCCAGGCACGTCTCCGCCAGCCGCCGGGCGATTGCGGGGGAAAGGTCGTTGTGCGCGCGCCACTGCCGCAGCGCGGGCCAGTCGCGGGATTCGTCCAAAACGTCGATCAGCGCCAGCTGCAGTCTTTCGCGTCGGAGTTCATCGAGTTCGAAGTACGCGGCTTCCTCCAGCGTCAGTCGCGCATCGAGCAGGCGATCCTGCGAACGATAGACCAGGGCGCGAAGCTCCGCAGGCGCGTCGGGCATCTGTTGCAGCACCGCGGCGGCGTCGTCGGCCCGGTTGTTGTCGATCAGCGAGCGGATCAGTCGCCGGGCGATCTGCCCATCGTGCGGATGCTGGGCGTCGGCCCGCTCGAGCGCGAGCAGCGCGCCGGCAGCGTCGCCGCGGCGTGTGGCGATGTCAGCCGCAAGCAGCAGCGTGCGCCGGTGATTGGGTCGCATCGTCAGGGCGCGGTCAATGGCGCTGGTCGCGTCTTCGATGCGATCGAGCGCAAGCAGAGCCTGCGCGCGGCGGCGCCACAGACGCCAGTCGTCGGGACGCTGACGCAGCAGCGTGATGGCGACCGTGTTGGCCTGCTCGCACTGCCCGCTGGCCAGCAGCGCATCGAGCATGAGCCCTTGCGCGGAGCGGCTGTCGGGAAGCAGTGAAATCGCCCAGCCGCAGGAATCGGAGGCGTCAAGCCCGGCGTCGAAACGCCGATGAGCCTGCCGCAGAATCGTCGCCGCCTGCTTGCGCTGTGAAGCGAAGGCGCGAATGTTCATCTCCACGTTCATGCCGCCTTCTCCTGCTGCCAGTGCGAAACGTCAAACGGCGAAGCGGATGCGCCCGAGACATGGTGGCCGATGCTGGCGATCACATCGTCGCGTCGAAGAGCGTGCGCACGCGAGCGCCAGGCCTCGGCGAGATCGCCTTCACCCAGTTGATCGTGCAGCTGCGCCAGCGAAAGAGCCGCGGTGTGCGGGTCCTCGACTTCATCAGCGGCGATGCTGATGGCGTCGGCCAGAAGCCGGGTTGTGTCGCTTCCGCCTTCGGCTTGATGCGCCAATCGCTGCGATTCCACCAGCGCGGGGATCAGATGCTCCTGGGCCAGCAGTTCCGTGGCGAGTGTTGCGGCGGCCTCGGGCGTGGCGGCGATGCGCTGCCGGGGCTTGGCGAATCCTGCCGCCAGCAGCAGGGTTTCGAAGTATGTCTTCTGCGCATGCGCGACGCACACGGCCCGCAGTCGCTCGGCCCAGATGCCCGCCATGTGCGTGCGGTTCTGCGAAGCCGCCATCAGCGTCAAAGCGGCGAGCGTGTGCGGGTCTTCGATCTGCTGCAGGTTGTGCTGCAGCGCGGCGACGGCGTCGTCGTGATGGCCCGCCTCCCATTCCAGCAGCGCGAGCATCAGCCGCGCCTGCAGCGGAGCCGACGAGCGCCGCGCCCAGCCCAACAGATCGGCATGGGCTTCGTGCGCACGGCCGAGCTGCAGCAGGCACACCGTGCGCAGCAGACGCATGGAGGCCGGCTGGGCGTGGCAGGAATCGATGATGTTGAGCGCGGCTTCGAACTCCTGCCGGGCGGCCCGCAATCGTGCGATGCGCTCCGCCAGCAGCGGATGTTCGCGTGCGATGCGGAAGGACTGGGCCGCGATGCGATCCGCGAGTTCCCACTGGCCGAGCGATGTCGCGCGATCGAGCGATGCGGCGAGTTCGCGCGCGATGGAGCGGTCATCCGGAGCGGCTGCGGGCGACTGCGGCAGGGAGCTGGCGGCGATCACGCCCTCGCGCCGCCCCAGCGCGCTGTGCAATGTCTCGATGAATCCATCCACCATGAATGCTCCGCGGTCGTCGTCGTCTGCTCTTGGATTGCGCAACCATCGCCGCGCGCAGCAAGCATGCGCTGCGGCTATGGGACTCATCGGAAGACTTCCGGCGGTGGTTGAATCCGCACCCATCCGTACATGATGAATGCGTCTGCCGCGTGCCCCATAATGCAAGGTGACGAATTGAATTTGTTCGTTTCGACGTTTCGGCGTTTGATTCAATACGCCCGCACGTCGCTCACGGTGCGCCAGTTGAGGAACGAGCGGTTGAGCACCCGATAACCGCCGGGCGTGGGGTACTGCCCGGTGAAATACCAGTCGCCGGTGTGCGCGGGCATCGCGCTGCGCAGGCCTTCGACCGACTGATAGATGACTTCGATCGGCCCCTGCCAGGGAATGTCCTTCGGCCGCACGAGTTGGGCGACCTTTTTGGAAATCTCTTCGAGCGTGAAGCGGCCGTAGATCTTCGCGAGCGGGTCGACCATCTCTTCGGCAGGCAGCTTCTCCTGCTCGATGCAGAGCTTCTCGACCTCGTGCAGCACGCACTCTTGGCCGCGATCCTTGAGCAGCGAGATCGCCGCCTCGAAGGCGATGAAGCGGCCGAGCTGGCTCATGTCGATGCCGTAGCAATCGGGATACATGATGGGCGGCGCGCTGGAACAGACCACGATCTTGCGCGGGTTGAGACGCGAGAGAATGGTAATGATGGATTCGCGCAGGGTGGTGCCGCTCACGATGGAGTCGTCGAGCACGACCAGGGCGTCATCGGGCTTCACCACGCCACGCGTGATGTCGTAGATGTGCGTGACCAGGTCCCGCCGGGCGGCGTCGTGCGTGATGAACGTGCGCAGACGCTGGTCCTTGTGCGCGATCTTCTCGGCTCGCAGCCGGCCGTTCATCATCTGCGAAAGATCGTCGCGGTCAACGCGCCCGGCCTGGATGCGCTTCCACAGTTCCGCGGCGTGCTGCTCGCGCGTCAGCTCATCCAATCGCTCGACCAGCCCCATGTACGCGGCCTCGGCGGTGTTGGGGATGTAACTGAACACGGCCTTTTCGGTCGAGCCTCCCAGCGAATCGAGCACGCGCGGCGCGAGATTGCGGCCCAGTCGCTTGCGCTCCTGGTAGATGTCGGGATCGTTGCCGCGACTGAAGTAGATGCGTTCGAAGGTGCATTGCCGCAAAGGCAGCGCATCGGTGAACGGTTCATGCGACCACTCGCCCGAGCGTTTGATGACCAGCGCGTGGCCGGGCTTGATGGGCTGGATGACCTGCGGCTCGACGTTGAAGACATTGGCGAGCGCAGCGCGCTCGGACGCGACGGCGATCACGTCGTCATCGACATGGAAGAAGCCGGGCCGGATGCCCGCAGGATCGCGACAGACGAAGGAATCGCCGTTGCCGACCAGTCCGGCGAAGACGTATCCGCCGTCCCAGCCGCGCGAGGCCTTCTGCAATATGCGGTTGAGATCAAGATCGCGCGAGATGGCGTCAGCGAGTTCGCGGCCGTCCAACCGCCACAACGATTCAGGCCCCATCGTCGCGTGCAGGTGATCGTGTTCGCGGTCGAGGAAGTAGCCGATGCGTTCGAGGATGACGTTGGTGTCGGATTCGCCGACGGGGTTCAGGCCGTACTCGATGAGCTGCGCGAACAGCTCGCTCGAGTTGGTCATGTTG
>CAZCGB010000142.1:0-6822 GCA_964498045.1 uncultured Isosphaeraceae bacterium | reverse complement strand
GAGCAACCTACGAGATGTTGTGTGGACAACCTTCCGGACGCTGACGGATTCCCAACAGATTGTGGGATGTGACTTTGCGCAACAATCACGGGAAAAACACGGCTTCTGCTGGGAAACGCTCGGTGCGATTGCCAGCAGAAATTCGAACGATCGTCCCTCACGGATAATTTGGTCCGCATTCGTCGGATGGGTGAACGTGGTGGAATTCCCGCGGTTGCACCCGGGGGGCGGCGCGAATCATGCCGGGTGCGGCTTTCGTGATTCGTGGCGATCGTGTGCGGCACGATGCGCTTTGCCTCGGCTTGGTTCATGAGACGGCGTGACGGAACGACCCCGGATTCACCTTCGTCTTGCCAGCAACCGATCTCTCATCCTGGTTCTTTCGTGTTCATCCGTTGTTCAAATCAATGCCGTGTCATTGCGGCGTGCGACCTCCGAATTCGCGCGAGCGAAGTCGCGTGACATCCCTAAACTAGCTGGATGGAACGGACGCCAGAGGACAACGAGAAAGAGGCTGGCGCGGCCGCACTTTTTGCGGGGCTGACCGCCGCGCAACGCGAGGCGGTGGCGCATGTGGATGGCCCAGTGCTGGTGCTTGCCGGGCCGGGCTCGGGCAAGACGACCGTGGTCACACGGCGGGTGGCGCACCTGATCTCGACGGGCATTCCGCCCTGGCAGATCCTCGCGCTGACGTTCACCAACAAGGCCGCGGGTGAAATGCGCGAGCGCATCGAGAAGCTGCTGCCTGAGAACCTGCCGGGCAGGCGCGGGCTGACCATCGCGACGTTTCACTCGTTCTGCGTGCGGTTGCTGCGGCGATACGCCGAGCCGGCCGGGCTCGCGGCGAGGTTCTCCATCTACGACGCGGGCGATCAGCGCGAGGCGTTGAAGCTCGCGATGAAGGAAGCGGGGATCGACACCAAGAACTTCACGCCCGCCTCTCTCGCCGGCGCGATCAGCAAAGCCAAGAACATGCTGATCGACGCCAATGCGTTCAAGCAGCAGGCCAGCGACTTCCACGCCCGCACTGTGGCGAAGGCGTTCGAGGCGTATCAGAAGATCCTGAGGCGAAACGACGCGCTCGACTTCGATGACCTGCTGCTGATGACCGCGAAGGTCCTCAAGCACAATGAGGCGGTGCGCAAGGAACTGCAGGAGCGGTTCCAGTACATGCTCATCGACGAGTACCAGGACACCAATTACGCGCAGTTCACCATCGCAAACGCGCTCGCGCTGGCGCACCGCAACATCTGCGTTGTGGGCGATCCGGACCAGTCGATCTACGCATGGCGCGGAGCCGACATCCGCAACATTTTGGAGTTCGAAGAGCACTACCCCAACGCGCGGATCATCCCGCTGGGGCAGAACTTCCGTTCCACCTCGCACATCGTGGACGCCGCGGCCGCGTTGATCCAGAACAACAAACGCCGCAAGCAGAAGCGGCTGTTCACGGAACTGGGCGAAGGCGAGAAGCCAAGGGTGATGACGACCGCCGACGAGCATCACGAGGCGCAGCTGATCGTGGAAGACTTCAAGCGTCTGCATGATGCGGATGCGCCGGCGGGCATCCAGTGGAAGGACATGGCGGTGCTATACCGGATGAACTCGCTCAGCCGCGTGCTGGAGGAGGCCTTTCGCGGCGCGGGTGTGCCGTACGTCATTGCGCGCGGCACGGCGTTCTACGAGCGCAAGGAGATTAAGGACGCACTGGCGTACCTGCGCATCGTCGCCAACCCAAGCGATGAGGTGAGCCTGCGCCGCATCGTGAACGTGCCCACGCGCGGCATCGGCGCGACCACGCTCGAACGCATCGAGATGTGGGCCCTGCAGAATCAGACGAGCCTGTTCGAGGCGTTGCGGCAGTGCGCCGACGGCGGCTTGGGCGAGTTGCAGGCCCGCACGGCGAAATCCATTTCGAAGTTCACGGCGATGGTGGATATCTGGCGCAGCGCGGCGGCCAACGGCGCGTTCGACGGGTTCCTCGGCAGCGAGCCGAATGAGAAGGCTGCGCTGGCGGAACTGGTGGAGCGGATCATCAAGGAATCGGGGCTGGAGGCGATGTACCGCAGCGCGAAGACGGAGGAGGACTTGGAGCGGCTGGAGAACCTGAACGAACTCATCAACGCCGCGGCCGACTTCAACGCCCCGCCGCAGGAACTGGGCGAGCGGCCCGGAGCGCGGCCGCCGATCACGCTGCTGGAGGCGCTGAACGCCTGGCTGGAGGCGGTGACGCTGGTGAGCGACGCCGACGCGATCGATCCCGCCAGCGGCGCGGTGACGCTGATGTCGCTGCACGCCGCGAAGGGGTTGGAGTTCGACGCGTTGGCGATCGCGGGGTTGGAGGAGGGCATCCTGCCGCATTCGCGAGCCTTGCAGAGTCCGACGGACGCGGAGCTGGAGGAAGAGCGGCGGCTGTGCTTCGTGGGCATCACGCGTGCGCGGAAGCATCTGATGATTACGCGCGCCAACGTGCGCACGCAGCGAGGCATTCCCGAACGCACCATCCCCAGCCAGTTTCTTGATGAGCTGCCGCGCGAGAATGTCGAGTTCACTGATTTCGCTGGCGGAAATGCCTACCGGGGCGATGTGGATGAGGACTTCGACCAACCTTTCGGTCAACGGGCTCGCAGTGGCGGCGGCGCTGGGGGTTCGGGCGGCGGCGGCGGAAGCCAGTGGGGCAGGAGTTCCTACGACACCGGCTCCGATTGGCGCGCCTCGCGCAGCGGCACATCACGATCCGGAACGACATCATCGACGCCCGCGCCGCGCTTGGGTGGCGGCGGCCGATCGGTGGTGGAACAGCAGTTCCCCGTCGGCAGCCTGGTGAAGCATCCGACGTTCGGCGTCGGCCGCATCGAAGTCGTTACGCCGCGTGCGCGGGGATCAAGCGTGCAGGTCGCGTTCGCCAACGCCGGGCGCAAGACGCTGATCGTGGAGTTCGCGAAACTGCAGCGCGTCGAATAAGCGCGTCAGTGCGCAGTGGCCGGCGCGGCGTTCGCCATGGCCGACTTCATGAGCGCGGCGCGGGCCGCGTCGGCGCTTTTGATCACTCCCGCGCGAATCTGGTCGGCGACCGCCGGCTCCGCCGCGGCCATGGCGTCGACCAGTCTCCCCAACTGGTCGATCTCCTTCAATCGGGCGTTCATGTTGGTCGAAGGATCATGCTCAATCGTGTAGCCGGAGACCCACCAGCGATCGCCGATCTTCACCAGCATGAGCGACTTCTTTTTGCCGTCACTGTCAATCAGCGAGGCTTCGGCGCGCTGGTCTTCAACCTTGGTTATCTTCGCCGGCTGATCGGGGGCGAGCATCGGCTTTTTCGCGGCCTTGTCCCAGCCCGAGCCGAACTTCTCAAACATCAGGTAGTCGAGTTCCGCGATCGGGCCCATCTTCCGCGTGGCTTCGATGTATCGTCGCTGTCCGTCCGTCTCGGGGTAGAAGAGTTCGAAGAGCATCGCGAATTTCACCGGAGCCACCGTCGACAGCGAGTTGTAATGCTGCACCAGCGCTTCGGCCGACGCGAATCGCGGATCAACCTGAGGCTGCTCTGGCGCGGCGGAGGATTCGTCCGGGGCATTCCTGCCGCACCCGCTCAAGACGCACAAACCAAGCGCAGCGATCAAGGTGAGTTGCTGAAGTGTCCGCATGGCGCTCCTGCCAATGGCTTTGGCGATCGTATGATGAAGTTTCGGCCCCGAACATGGACGACCATTGCAGAATAACCGCATCGCGGATGCTCTCCAAGTGCCGGGAGATGGGTTTCGCGCTGGCGGGTGTGTGTGATGCGCGGCCGACGGAATACGAACGCGAAGTGCGAGAGTGGCTGAGCGCGGGGATGCACGGCGAAATGGGCTACCTGCCGCGAACGATTGACCTTCGACTCGACCCTGGGAAATTCGTTCCCGGCGCGAAGTCAATCATCTGCGTGGCGGATCGATACGACAGTCAAACGCCGAAAGGTCAAAACGCAGAAACCAACAAACTCGGTGGGCCATTCGGCAAGATCGCGCGCTACGCGCGCGGGAAGGACTATCACCGCATCATGCGCGACCGGCTGGGGAAGTTCTGCCGCGCGCTCGTGCAGGAGTTTCCCGGCAACCGCTTTCGCTCGTGCGTCGACACGGCTCCGGTTCTGGAGCGTGAGTACGCCCAACGTGCCGGGTTGGGGGCGATCGGCAAGAACACCATGCTCATCGAGCGCAGTGTCGGCAGCTGGATCCTGCTGGGCGAGATCATCACAACGCTGCCGCTGGAGAGCTCCGCGGCATCGGAACCCGACCCCTGCGGGAGCTGCACGCGCTGCATTGACGCGTGTCCGACGCAGGCCATCGCCCTCGAAGGCTGGCGCATCGAGGCCACGCGCTGCATCAGCTACCTGACCATCGAGCATCAATCGCTGATTGACGAGCGGCATCACGAGGCGATCGGGGACTGGATCTTCGGCTGCGACATCTGCCAGGAGGTGTGCCCGCACAACCAGCCGAAATCGCAGAACGCCGAGGTGCGGACGCACCCGGGATACGCGCCCAGGCGCGAAGGTTTCGACCTGCTCGAAGTGCTGAACTGGAGCGAGGCCGATCGCACGCAGGCGACGATCAATTCCGCGCTCAAGCGGGCGCGGCTCGACATGATGAAGCGCAATGCGATCATCGCGGCAGGGAATGTTGCGACGCGACAGCTCGGGCAGGGAGAATTGCTCAAGCGAATTGCGCACCTCGCAAACGATCCCGTGGAGTCGGAACTTGTACGCATGACCGCGCGCAGCATCATGGAGAGAATCGACGCGCAGCGCTCAGCCGACCTCAGACATTGACGTCGCTGGGTGGCCGTGTCAGATGTCCTGGTACTGATACAGCGGAGCCATGAACTGCACGAAGGCGACGAGCACGAGGGCGAAGGCCAGCACCAGCCACAGCGTGCCCAGCGCGAGGACGATCCACGGCCGGGCGCGGCGGCGCATGCTCGGCGGTTGCGCGGACTTCGATCGCATGGCCAGCATCAACACGCCCGCGACGATGGCCGGCAGCATCGCCAGCGGCACGAACGCGCGATGCTCGATCATCCATCGGCTGAATGCCGCGATGCGCGGCGCGTGATCGGGTGCGCGGCGGAGATCATTGGCCAAAATGTTCAGCACCAGCCACCCAAGGCCGCCGACGCAGATCGCGCACGCCAGCAGCAGGGCGCCTTTGGCCTTCGCGAGACAGCCGGTGACAGTGGATGACGCGGCAGCCGTTGATTGGGTTGTTGCGCTCGCAACCGGTTGCGGCATGACAGAAGGATACGCGCTGATCACCTCAGTCGTTGCCATGAATGCTGCACGCGTGTCTTAGGACGTGCGGCAGAAACACAACATCCCCCAGTGATGAAGGATGTTGCTGGACGTCGTTCTTGTTTGCGACATCAATCGCGGCGACCGATCACTTACCCGGCTCTGTCGCTCCGGGGGTCGCGGGCGGCGTCAGCCCCGGCATGCCCATGGACTTCTGCATCACTTCCTGCATTCGCAGTTCGGACTTGGTCTTGAAGTCGTCGAACGAGGCGAATTCGCCGGCTTCGACGGATTTCGCGAGATCGCTCATCGCCTTGCCCATGGCGGTGAACATGCCCGACATCGCGACCATCATGCCCTTGGCCATCTGGGCCGCCTCAGGCGAAGCCGCCGCACCTTCGGGGCCGCCCATGCCGAGCGCGGCGAACCCCGCGCTGTCATCGTCCGCCGCGCCGATGAACCACCGTCCATCGACAATGGAGATCGGTGCGACGTTGGTCTTGCCCTTGGTGTCGGTGATCTTCACGTGGCCGCCGGTCTCGTTGGAATCGACGAGCGTCGCGTCGGCGATCATCGCCATGTCACCCGTGCCTGCGGAGTTGAGGTCCAACACACCTTTGGAGAACTTCGCTTGCAGCGCGGTGTCGAGTGCCGAGACGCCGCTGAACATCTCTTGAAGATTGTTCAAGACGCCTTGCAGTTGCGGGTCGGATGGCGGAAGCACCAGCGTGAAGATCTTGCCCGCATCCTGCATGGTCTTGATCGACTTCAACGTCTCAACCAGGGCCTCTGGCGATGCGGCTCCGGTTCCTGCGGGCGGAGTCCGGGCTGATGTCGCAGCCGCGCCGGATGATGACGAATCATCGCCGCCTGATGCAGACGGAGGGGGCGGCGGAGGCTTGGTGCCGGAGACGCTGTCGATCAGCGCATTGAGGTTGCCCTGAAAGCCCTGCACCGCGGCGCTGTTGCCCGGAAGGGTGTCCGCAGCCTGCTTTGCTTCTTCGAGCGCAGTCTTTGCCGCGTCGATGTTCTCTTTGTACGCGGCGGCGAGTTCCTTGATCTGCGCATCCACGCCGTCTGCTGTGACCGCGCCATTGGATGACTTGATGCGCTGCAGCGTGGCTTCGCGTGCTGCAATGCCCTGGGCCGCGGAAAGGTGCACGCGCGCGATGGACTCACTCACCGCCGCGCCGATCATCTTGGCCGCGTTCGCGTCGCCGCCGGTCGCAGCCGTGCGGGCGTTGGTTGCCGCCTTCCCCAACGCTGCCAGCGCCTCGTCGTACGCGGCCTTCAGCGGGCCGTCGGCCTGGGATTTGATCTGGGCCAGGCCGTCGGTGATTTCCTTGTTGATCTCCGCAGCCTTGGCGCGGGAGGTCTGCGCGTCTCCTGAAGCCGCCTTGGAGAACGCATCGAGCTCACCCTGAGCCGTCTCAATCGACTGCGCAAGCGCCTCGACCTGCGCCATCTGCGTCTGCGCCATCTTGTGCTGTGGGTTCAGATCATGCTCAAGGTCGATCTCGCGATTGGAGACCTCGAACTCGATCTTGTCA
>CAZCGB010000141.1:0-6847 GCA_964498045.1 uncultured Isosphaeraceae bacterium | reverse complement strand
CGTGCTCCCGGCGAGCGTGCCGCCCTTGGGACCATTGGTCGCGGCGCAATACGCGGTGTACACGTTGCCCGTGCTGTCGAGGGCCACCGCGAAAATCGATCCGAGCGTGTTGAAATCCCAATTGGGCTTGAAATACCGGAAAGAGGTCGGCGTCGCCGCGGGAGCAACCGGATCCCACATCGCTCCGGGAACCGGGGCAGGAGACTGGGCGAAGTTCACCCATTGAACCACATTCGGGTTGCTGCCGACCGGCCCGAAGCGGCTTGTGGCGCTTTGCGTCATGACGGCGGCCTGCCCGGTGTACGAAGTTGTCCAAAGCGGATCCGCGTATGCCGGCTTTCCGCCGCAGCAATCCGCGCAGTCGCCCGCCGCGGGCAACGGGCAATCAGTTCCCTCAGTCTTGGCGATGGAGAATACGCGCACAGGCGCGCCGGTGGCAGGGAATGGATACAACTCGGTGGCGATTCGGACGAGGTAGCGCTGGTTGCACTGCACCGCAAACGATCCGGAGTTCGTGCCGGCGAGCGCCGTCAGTGAGAGCAGCGGAGTGGCCGGCGCGGTCGGGCAACCGCAGCCCAGGTACACCTCGGCAGATTGCAAACTTCCTGCGATAACGTCCAGCGTCGCCAGGCCGGTCCATGTCGGACTCCAGCAGAACCACACATCGCCCGTGGTGGCGGGCATCGGCGGGGGAGAAGCTGACAACGTTGCGGTCAGCAGGTCATCGAGGTTCCAGGAACCCGCACCCGAGATCGGCGACGGCGCTGAACATTCATCGTTCGGAGGTAGTGCGAATGTCTCCTGTGAAAAGCCCACGGCAGCCACGAGGAATAGCGAGCGCGCAACCGCCAGAAAGTGCATCCGGCACTTCAAAGGAGATGACATATTGACACCTTTCTTCCTGTTTCTTCCTTCCGCACGGCCGTGCGGAACATTTCTTCCGCGGATCTTCAAGTGAAGATCACATGCGTATTGCAGGGCATACAATCCCCTGCTGTCAACTTTGTGCATAACTTCGTTGCCCCTCCGCCGAGGAGGTGGCCATGGGCAATTGTGATCGTCGCACCATCGCTCGGCATGGTTCTTCACTCGTCCCACCAATTCCAGGATCGCCAAAATGCTTCAAATCAAGACTTGGATCGCCTTGCCGCTGCTGATGATCGCCCTTGCGCACCTTCACGGGGCGAAGTCCGCCTTGAATACGTCCGCATCAAATGAGGCGGCGGCCTGGAAGGGCGATGTGTACACGCTCGACGTGTGCGTGGTCTCGGGTGAGAAGCTCGGCTCAATGGGCGAACCCGTGGTGAAGAGCTACGACGGCCGCGAGGTGCGCTTCTGCTGCGAGTCATGCATCAAGAAGTTCGAAGCCGACAAGGACAAGTACATCAAGCGCATTGATGAACTGCTCATCGAGCAGCAGATGCCGCACTACCCGATGACGATGTGCCTGGTGATGCCCGATGACAAGCTCGAAGGCGGCCACGAGGAGTCGGTGAAGATGATCTACCGCAACCGGCTGGTGCGCTTCTGCTGCCCCGATTGCGTGAAGGACTTCAAGGCTGATCCTGACCAGTACGTCGCCAAGCTCGACGCCGCGGTCATTGAGCAGCAGAAGGACAAGTATCCGCTGACCACCTGCCCGATCTCTGGCGAAAAGCTCGGCGGAATGGGCGAGCCGGTCAACTACGTCGTCGGCACGATGCTGGTGAAGTTCTGCTGCGAGAACTGCATCAAGAAGTTCGAGAAGGACCCGCTGCCGACGATGGTCAAGGTGCACGAGGCATGGATGGCGGCGCACAAGGATGGCGGGCATGGCGACGCGCCCGCAGCCCCGGCAGGCAAGCCCGACGATCACAAGGACGATGGCCACGATCACGGCTCGTGATGTCTGGCGATCAAGAGGGGCATGAAATCAAAGAGCCCCGCGCTTTGCGCGGGGCTCTTTGTGTTTCGATTCGAATGTGTCTGGGCGTCACGCCTTCTCGGCTTCGGCAGCCGTGCCTCGCGCGCGGCGTTCCTGAATGACGAATCCCGCCACGGCCGCCACGGTCACCAGCAGCGGAATCAGGTTCTGGTTGTTCGTGAGTCCTTCGCGCAAGCCGTCCTGCCAGGCGGGCACGTGCAGCATGAGTGCGATCGAACCAAGCACAACCATCGCGCTGCCGCCAATGGATGTGAAGGCCACGACGACAAGGCGAAAGACGACGAACGACAGCAAGGCCATGGCGATGAACCCCATGCATGCCCCGGCCCATTGCGCGTTCTCCGGCGTCGCGTTAGCCAGTGTCCAGGCGTTGGCGCCGAGGAACGCCCCGGTCAAGCCACCGAAGAGGGCGACGGTCCATCGCAGCATCGGCGTCGCAACGGTCGCAAAGAGCACGCCGACGGCGATCGCCACCACCACGCTCTTGCCCATGCGTTGACTGAGGATATGGCCCAGCCCGAGTCCGGCCATGAATGCAAGGATGATCACAACCCACTTGTGCCAGCGATAGCCATTGAACACGCACAATGCGCCGACCACGACGATCATGCTCGCTGCGACCAGCGGCAGCTCGCTGAGCATCTCCAGCAACCGTTGCGGCTGCGTGAGGATGTCCATCTGCTTCAGTGCGTCATTGAGCGATGCGAAGTCTGCGGCAAGGAGGAGGTTCATGGCGCGTCTCTTGGTATGCAAGCACATCGCGCGATGTGTTCAATCGCGGACCGCCGAGTCTCCATTCACGCAACGATGTGTCACGCAGCATCGAGCCCGGGATCAGGCGGGTTTATCGGCTGGTCCGCCTCTGCGCGCCCACTGAACGACAAGCCCGATAATCGCGGCGATCAACCACACGCCAAGCCATGCGATCGTGCTCTTGGGGAACCACGGGCCGTCCGGCGCGCCGGATCGAAGCGCGATCACCTGCGCTGCGCTGAGCCAGATCGCCGCGCCGATCATTGCGGTCACGGCGCAATCGCTGAACTTGCGCAGGACGAGTCCGAGCACCAGTCCCGACAGCGTGCCAATCATCGCCGCGAGCAGCACCGTGGGTTTGAGGCGTTTCGGCGTGGCGTTCCACTGCGTGACGATGGCGTCGGCGATGGCCGTGCCGACGCTCTTGGCCTGCTGCATCCCCGCCGCCGCCTGATCCTGCAGGCCGTATTTCGACGCCAGCTCATCAAGCCGGGTAGTGACCTGCTCCTTTGCGTTCTGCAGCGCGGCCTTTGCGTGATCGAGTTCCTCCTGATGTTTTTCGATCGCGCTGGTGATGGAATCGCTGACGACGATCTGTTCATCGCCTTCAGCGGTGATGCCTCGTCCGCGTTCGACCTGCCAGTCGTTCACCGCGATCACACAGATCGGACACGCGATGCCCAGCGCGATGGCCATCATCATCGCCGCGGCCAACCTGTACGTGATCGCTGCCACCACCGCGAGTATGACGCCGCCGAGTGTCGGCGCGACCCAGCCGGGCATTCCGCTCTGGCCATTCTGATCCATCAGCAGGCCGATCAGCGCACCCAGAAGAAGTCCGACGAGGATGAACGCGCCGCGAAGCAGTCGCCGGCCGGCGAGCCAGAGCACGAATCCTGCGATCAGCAGCATGAACGCAGGCACGACACCCGCGAGCGGCATGGATTGAATGGAATGCAGGAGTTCGGTCATCGGTGTCGTGGATCGGTCATCGCTGGTGTGTTTATCGGGGAAGTGCCGCAGTTCTTTCCAGTTCCTGCGAGAAAGGGCTTACGATACCGCCATGCTTCGCCTGATCGCCCCGTCACTTGTCGCCGCCGCCGTCGTCGGGTCGGCTGCCGCCCAGGAACCGCCGATGTCAGCTCCCCCTGTCCCCGCAGCTTCCACTTCACAGCCGCACGCCGGCGCGAAGCCCAATCGGCTCATTCACGAATCCAGCCCGTATCTGCTGCAGCACGCGTACAACCCTGTGGATTGGCATCCATGGGGCGACGAGGCGTTCAAAGCCGCACGCGAGCAGGACAAGCCCATTTTCCTCTCCATCGGCTACAGCACCTGCTACTGGTGTCATGTGATGGAGCGCGAGTGCTTCGAGAACGCGGACATCGCGAAGATCATGAATGACAAGTTCATCTGCATCAAGGTCGATCGCGAGCAGCGGCCGGACGTGGACGACATCTACATGACCGGCGTTCAACTCATGACCGGTTCAGGCGGCTGGCCGATGAGCATGTTTCTTGAGCCGAAAACGCTCAAGCCGTTCTATGGCGGCACATACTTCCCACCGGAAGACAAGTTCGGCCGGCCGGGGTTCCCGACGGTGCTTCGCAACGTCGCTGACGCATGGACGAACAATCGTGCAGCGGTGTTGGAACAGGCGGGCAAGATGGCCCAGGCCATCGCTGCGCAGCACACCATTGACGCCACGCCGGTAGCCCTTGGTCAAAAGCAGATCGACGAAGCGGTGAACGGCCTGATGTCGTTGTATGACAAGACCGACGGCGGGTTTGGCGCGGGGCCAAGGCGAGCGCCGAAATTCCCGCAGCCCGCGAATCTGGTGCTGCTCATCGCCGGCTGGGAGCAGAAGCCAGTGCGCGACGCCGTGCTGTACACGCTCGACCGCATGGCCATGGGTGGGATGTATGACCACGTCGGCGGCGGGTTTCATCGCTACAGCGTCGATGAGAAATGGCTCGTGCCGCATTTCGAGAAGATGCTGTACGACAACGCCCAGCTGGCGTCGGTGTATGCGCGAGCGTACGAACTCACTGGCGACTCGTATTACGCAGCCATCGTACGTGAGACGCTTGGCTACGTGCAGCGCGAAATGACTGGAAAGGACGGCGCATTCTTTTCGGCGCAGGATGCTGAGGTGCATGGACTGGAAGGCGGCAACTACCTCTGGACGGAGGCTGATTTCGCCGGGGCGCTTGCGCCCGACGACGTCGTCCTGGCCATGAAGGTCTACAACCTCGACAAAGGACCGAATTTCGAAGACCCGCATCATCCCGAAGCAGGACGAAAGAACGTGCTGTATCTGGCTCAACGCCCGGACAAGCTTGCTGCGGAATTCGGCGTCGCGCCGGTTGAATTCGACGCACGTCTGCAGAAGATGAACCAGACGCTGCTTGCGGCGCGGAACAAGCGAGATCAGCCTGCGACCGATGACAAAGTCCTCGCCGGCTGGAACGGTTTGATGATCGCGGGTTTCGCCGATGGAGGCCGCGTGCTGGGTGATGAGCGGTACCTGGCGGCGGCCCGTGCGGCAGCCGATACGGTCTTGACGAAAATGCGCGGCAGCGACGGCGGGCTTCTGCGTTCCATGCGCGGCGGTCAGGCGCAGATCGACGGTTTCCTCGACGACTACGCCTGCATGCTCCGAGGGCTGCTTGCATTGCATCGCGCCACCAACGAGCAGCGATGGCTGGACGAGGCGGCGAAACTCGCGCAGATGACACGACTGCGCTTCTGGGATGAATCCACCGGCGGGTACTTCGACACGCGCGAAGGCCAGTCGGATCTCTTCGTCCGCATCAAGAGCGCATACGACGGCGCGGTTCCCAGCGGCAATTCGCTCATGCTGCTGAACCTGCTTGATCTCGCTGAACGGACGAAAGACGAACGCTGGCGCAACGACGCGAAGACGGCGCTGAACGCATTGAGCAGCGTGATCGCGAGCCATCCGACGGGATGCGTGCTGGCCGTCGCCGCGCTGCGGAAGCTCAACGGCATGCAGGGCGCTTCGCCCATTGCCGCCGCGACTTCCAAGCCTCATTCACCTGAGAAGCCCGCAACCGGTGCGACACCCAGCAACGAGAACAAAGTCGTCGCCTTCGCCACGCCCAAGGAAGTGACGGTGAAGCCCGGGTCGCCGGCGACGTTTGAAATCACCGCCGAAATCCTCAAGGGCTGGCATGTCAACACCGACTCGCCGGGCGACGAATTCGTCATTCCATTGCGCATCGAGCTGATCGGCTGCGAGGGATTGCAGATCACGCCGAAGTATCACAAGGGCGAATCATTCAAGGACGGTGGCGGCGGGGGACCGGTGCAGGTGTATGCGGGAAAGTTCGTCATTCCCGTCGTTCTGGAGCTGACCGGCCGATTCTCCGGTCGTCCGCTACTGACGCTGACCTATCAGGCGTGCAACGACAAGATCTGCCTCGAGCCCAAGCGCATCAACATCGGATTGCGCATACTGGCGCAGAAGTGACGGATGACCACGGAACATCGCTGCAGTTCCGTGTTTCATGGCGTCCGGTACACTCGCGAAATGCCCAGGCGCATCGCACTTGTCTCCACCGGCGGAACGATCGAGAAAACCTACGATGAGCTCTCCGGCGCGCTGGCCAACCGCGTGAGCGTTCTGGATGTCATGCTCGCGTCGCTGCAGCTCAACGGCGTGGCGATCGAGCGCATCGCGCTGATGAACAAGGATAGCCTGGAGATGTCTGAGGCGGATCACGACCTGATCGCCGACACCGTGGCGAAACTTGCGGCAGGACACGACGGCGTGGTCATCGTGCATGGCACCGATCGCCTGGCCAAGACCGGCCATCGCATCGTCGAGCGCGTCAAGTCCATCGCCATTCCGGTCGTGCTGACAGGGGCGATGCGACCATACGTCATGCGCACGACGGACGCGTTGCAGAACCTCACCGAGGCGTTGCTCGCCGTGCAGGTGATGCCAGCGGGCGTGTACGTGGCCATGCACAATCAGGTGCTTCGATTCCCCGGCGTCGAGAAGGACCCGGCACGTGGAACATTCGTCAAGCGGACATGATTGGCGATGCCCATGAATGAACGCCCATCCAAGAGCGGCTTCAAGTTCCTCGACGCCGTCGAACGCATCGGCAACCGGCTGCCCGACCCCGTGTCGCTGTTTCTCAT
>CAZCGB010000140.1:0-6886 GCA_964498045.1 uncultured Isosphaeraceae bacterium | reverse complement strand
CATTGCGCACTCGTCGTCGCCGATTTCGTAGTGCACATGCGAGAACTGGTTCGACGCGGTCACGCCGTTGCCGGCGAATGAGACTGCTCCGCCCTGGGCGCGGCCGAGCGTGATCTCCACGCCATCCTGACCGGAGGAACCGATGTTGGAGATCAGCAGGTCCGCGATGCCATCGCCGTCTGAATCGCGCGACTCCAGGGCGCATTGACCCAGCGCGGTGTGCAGCACGCCGTCATGCACGACCGAAGCTGGTTGAGGCGATGTGCTGGAAGCGACGCGACGCACGATGAATCTGGGTGCAGGAATGTGCACACCCTTGGTCACGAACAATTCCGTTCCCTCGATCGACAGCGTCGAATCGGACGCGCGGACGCGCATCTGATCGCCCACGAACACCTGGCCGCCGAAGATGTACAGCGTATTGCTCGGGCAAGCCATGGACACGCCCGAGCGACCGGTCAGCGCGTCTCCTGCGACGCTGCTGCAGGAAATCACCGACACGGGGCCGCCGTCGAGTGCGAAGAGCGAACCCAGCGGCGAACCCGGCGGGTTGGGCACGATCACCGACCCGACCTGGGTCGCCCCGCTGTAGATCTCGACAAGGGCTTCAGTCGAACTCAGCGCGGAGAAGTCGGCTGACAGCTGTGCGCCGCCTGGACCGTTGAGGAGGCGCGCGGTGACGTCGCGCGAGGAGCCGTCGCTGAAGCGACCGGTGACGGTGAACTGCACCATCGAATCAGGATCGCTGAGCGTGATCGGGCTGCTCACCATCTCCATTTCCGGTCCGACTGACGAACCGTCGGGCATGACGCAGGAAAAGGCCACGCCGTCATTGCCGCTCGATCCAATGTTGCTCACCTGCACGCCGCTGGAGATTCGCAGGGCATCGCCGCTGTCGGGATGGCAGCACTCGTAGCATCCGGCGCAGATGTCGGGGCCGGAGACGCCGGTGATGTGGGCATCGCCCACCGCCGCGGCGCGGTGATAGATCAGGCCGTCCCAGCCCTTGTGCTTGATCTTGATCGATTCACCGGCGACGGTGACGGACCCGCCGCCAGGATTGGAACTGGCGCCAAGGACATCGCACTGGGTGATGACGCACGGGTTGGGCGGCAGGCCTTCAAGCGTGACCGAGACCTGATCGCACGCCACCGGAGTCTGGCCCGGCAGCGCAAGCAGCCACTCGCCGGCGGGTGGATGGGAGATCGAGCAGCGCTTCTCTCCTTCCTCGACTTTCCATTCACACGTGGGCGGGCTGCCGGTGCTGGTGCTGCCGATGTCGCCATGAACCAGCCACGTGCCCGGAGGAGTCCCGGGCGGATGAACGATGCGTATGTCGCGGATGCGGACGCCGTGGAGCAGCAGCTCGACATGCACGCACGTGGCGGCTTCGCCGGTGTAATCGAGGAGGACGTCGCATTGTCCGCCGCCCGATTCCTGCAGGTGCAGCTGCGCCTGGCTGGGCGTGGTGCCGGTCTCGAAGTGGCTTCGCAGCGTGGTGCGCGAGCCTGCAGGAAGCGCGCCGCTGGGGCCGATGTCAGGCTGCATGGCGAATCCGGTGGTCTTGCCCAGATCGATGCTCACGCCGTCCTGTCCGGACGAGCCGATGTTGGAAACGACCAGTCGCCCTGCAGGATCAGTACCCAGGCTGGCGGCGCCAAGCGGCGTGTGATGAAGGCCATAGAAGTGTGAAGGCGGCGTTCCCGCGCCGCGCCCTCCGGCGAATGCGCTGAGGGAGCCGGAAAGCGCCAGCACCGCGCAGGCGACGGTGGCGGCGGAACGAACGGCGGTAAACATGAATGCATCCTTGGGAATGAGTGAGTCCAATGAACGGTGGTCTTGACATCCCCGCGCACATTGACGGCCGGCGAAACGCTGGTGCGCGCCCGCTTCTCTTCACGTGGGCATCGCGCATGGTCCGTGAGGGCCGCACGTCACCCCATGCGTTGAGAAGCACCGTTCACGGGCATCGCGGCTCATCAATGCAAGAAAAAGAAATCGCCCTCGCACCATGGCGGCACGAGGGCGAGCTCAGAAACGTTCTCTGGAACAGCCGGCTTACGGGCATGCGCCCCAGCCGGTGATCACCGCGAGCAGGTCCGCGACGTTGACCTGTCCGTCTCCGCCGAGCGGCTGCACGTCGGCCGGGCACACCGCGGGCGCGGCGGGGCACGCGCCCCATGTGCCGATCACCGACAGAAGATCGGCGACGTTGGTCGCGTCGTCGCCGTTGACGTCGCCCGGACATGCGCTGATGAGCGTCAGCGTGTGATCCAGGATCATCAGGCGGCCGCCGGGGGTTCCCGAAACCGTCAGCGTGGCTGACTTGCAGCCGCGCAGGTTGGTGACCAGCGGGTTCTGCGCGGTGATGGAGATCTCATCGCCCATGAACATCTGGCCGGCGACCAGGATCGGGCTCGTTGCGCTGAGTCGCAGGTTGCTTCGAGGCGACCAGGTGAGCGGCAATCCGCTGCTGCTGGCGCTGGACGCGGTGAACCCCGCGACGCCCTGGCCGCTGGCGATGATGCGCGCCGCCATCGGGCTGGAAAGTCCGCTCACCGTGCCTTGCGTCGCGCCGGCGTTGCTGACCTTCACCGAATACGTCGGCGCGCCGACCGACGCGAAATCCACCATCACGTCGTACGTTCCGCCGGTGCTGTTGATGGTGACGGAGGTCGGATACTCGGGCGTGCCAACGAAAGAAGGTCGGCAGTGGCACTTCCACCGTTCGTTGATGGCCATGCCTGACCCGGCCGGCAGCGTGACTGGTTGCAATGTGGCGCTGATGAGTTCAGGAATGTTGGTGATGACATCATCATCCGAATCGGTGTCGTGGAAGACTACGCCGTCCTGACCGGATGAACCGAGGTTGGCGACTTCGAGCGCGCAGTCAGGTCCGGAGAATCCTGGCGGGACCTCGCGCTTCTTGCCCGCGAGCTGCCCGTTGTTCTTCTTGCTGACAAGGCTGCCCTGGTCCCCGCTGAACGCCGCATCGCTGACGCTGAATGTCGCTCCGGGCGAACAGGTGAAAGCGACAGTGCTGATGGGATAGGCGGGCGTGCCAGGCGGAAGCCCGAGCGTGGTGAAGCGCATCGCCGACGCGGTCGCTGAAGGGCCGCCGGTCAATGTCATGGTGACCGGCCCGGGCAGGCGCAGTTCCTTCTTGTCCTTGTCTTTGCCGTAGTCAAATTCGATCTTGGTGAATCGGAACGAGACGGCGACCATCTCCGGCGGAAGCGGGCGTGGGTAGACATGCGTGCCGACCACCACGCCGTTGAGGAGCAGGTCCACCTGCACGGGGCATGTGGGGCAGGTGTACTCGTCGTAGCCGACCGAGTTGGGGCCAGCCCCGCCGTCGGCTTCGTCATCATAGAACTTGGTCCTGCCGGTCGAACCCTGTTTGGCCTTGTACTCAATCGCGTACGACGCGCTGCCACCAGCGCCGCCACCGCCACCACCACCCAGCGTCAACACGCCGCAGACGCCGGCGTAGTCGCCGTAGTCAAGTTCCAGGCCGTCACCATCGTCGTCGCAATCGCGGACCGTCAGCGATTCATCGGGCATGGGAATGACGACCGCGCCGCCCAGCGGCCGCGCGAGAAGGCCCATGGCCTGAAGCGTGTTCTCCAGATCGTGGAGGCGCGTGCGCATGTTCTTGATGAGCACCGATGAGACGTCAGCACCCAGCAGTTGCACGCTTTCGATGGGATCAACCGTGCCATCCAGCGAGACGCACATCACGCGAACGCGGTCAGCCTGCACCTGGCCGATGGACGATCCGGTCAGCGTGCACGGCGCAGCGACCGCGCCGTTGCCGCACTCGATCACCAGCGCATCGCGGATGCTCCCGCCCTGCGAACCAGAATCGTTGAACACGCTCTGGCGGTAGCAGGTGAGGTTGGTGTTCTCAGAGGCCTGGCCGTCGATCATCGGCGCGCCGCACATGGCCACCGCCGACGGCATGGCGTCGTGATGCACGCGATCGACCACGCGGCCGGAGCGGATCGCTTCGACGGTGATGGAGTACGGCCCGCAGGGTGCGCACTTCTCCACGGCCAGCGAAGCGGAGTTGCCGCCCACACTGGTGATGGCGACGCCGGCCAGAGCCGCTGGCTGTCCGGGCTGGGCCGGGCCGTTGACGATCATGTGTACGACGCTGGAACCCGTGAGGCCGAACATCGCGCGAAAGGCGACGGTGTCCAGCTTGGGAAGGCTGATTTCATTGATCAGCGGATTGCCCATTCGGACGCTCACACCGTCCTGACCGGACGAACCGAGGTTGTCGATGGAGAGATCGGGGAAGCCGTCGCTGTCCACATCGCCAACGCCGATCATGTGCGCTGAGGACCCCTGCTGCACAGTGTGGACGAGCTCGTGCGCGACGAGGCCTTCGCCGAGCACCGTGAAACCGTTGGACAATCCCGAACTGGTCATTTCCAGGTTGCCGATGTAACGCGTGCCCGGCGGCAAGCCGTTGAGGCTGACGCGCAGCGCGTCGGCGTCAATCGGCGGCGAGCCGTCCATGATCTGCATCAACACCGGCGCGGCGACGCGCTCGCAGATGTCGACGTCGAACTGGTTGGTGAACACGCGTTTTCGCTCGACGGTGACGCTCACGCCGTCGTTGCCCTGGCTGCCGATGTTGCCGCGCACGAGCATGGGCGGCAGCGGCGGCTGAAACACATGCGAACCGACCGGCTGGCCGTGCAGAAACAATTCCACGGTCACGGGGCAGGTCGGACACAGGCCCGATTCAAATCCCACGGCGCATGCGCCATTTGGAAGCGCAGAGTTGGTCAGTGAGACGATGGGATTGTCGAACTGATCGAGCGCCCGCACCGTGTGATGGCTGCCCGGGGTCATCTGCGCGCTGAAGCCGAAATGCACCTCGCCGGTCCAACCGGGCGATTCGCCGTTAGGCGGCGCCGTCATGGAGTGGTGGATCCTCACGCCGCAGTCGGTCTGACCCAATGGGTGGACATTGAGCGACCCGTCAGCCATGGGGACCAGCTGGGAATTCGGATTGCTGGAGTGAAGGATGCCGAAGAAGTACTCACCCGCGCCATCTCCGCCCCCCAAACCGCCTCCCTTTCCGCTACCGCGTTGCGCGAACACTGGATGGTTCAGACACAAAGCCACCCCGCCACCCACAAGCGCCAGGAGCAGGGATTGATTGAGGCGGATCATTCGTGCGAGTCCTTCTATAAGAGGGGTTGGAATCAAGAGGTGGAGGCAGACCGATGGGCCAGCTTGTGCAGGCACTGAAACAACAAAATAACGCCTGTTCAGGGCGGCCTAAAGGAAAAAACGCGGCCGGCCTGAACCTTGCTAAGTTCAAGCCGGACCGCGGGTTCCGCGCGGTACACTGTGCGCACGGAGGAGAAACCGGGGTTGGCCGCTGCAATCGGCCTTCGGCGTCTGCGAACGTTCAACGCAGGCTGGGCGTGCCGGTCCGCTCGAAGGATTGGCACCGTCCTGTGCGCCCAAGGCTCATCAAACTTGCGATAATCGCAAGCCTGCGGCGATGGACCGCTCCCCCCCACCGGGGGAATGGCGGACCGTGCGACCGACACCGTTTTCTCCATCGAAGTGATGTTGCGGCGACCTGTGGCGCAAACCGCCGCATGAGGCCCTTTGGTTGTTGTTTTCGATGGTGAGTTGTCCTCGCAGCCGGCGTTTCTCAATGACCCAGACTCGCACTGATGTCACCCAGCTTCTGGGGCACCTTGCCAGGGGCGATGATTCCGCCGCCGGCCGCCTGTTGCCGCTGGTTTACGAGGAACTGCATCGACTCGCCGGCGCATGCTTTGCGAAAGAGCGGCCTGATCACACGCTGCAGCCGACCGCGCTGGTGCATGAGGCGTACCTGCGGCTGGTGCACGAGCCCGACTCGCGCTGGGAAAGCCGGGCGCACTTCTTTCGCGTGGCGGCGCAGGCGATGCGTCGCGTGCTGGTCAACCACGCGCGAGATCGCAAGCGATTGAAGCGTGGCGGCGACAGCCAGCGCCTTCCGCTTGAGGACTTCGATGGCGCGGGACAGAACGCGCCTGACTTCGTCGCACTTGACGCCGCGCTCGAGAAGCTCGGCCGCGTCGATCTCCGCAAGGAGCAGGTTGTGCAGCTGCGGTACTTCGGCGGCTTCAGCATCGAAGACACCGCCCGCATCCTCGATCTTTCCGAAGCCCAGGTGAAGCGCGACTGGACCACCGCGCGGGCGTTTCTGCTGCGCGAGCTCGCCGGCGAAGAACCAGCCAACGGTTCGTGATGACCCATGAATCCGCAGCGCTGGCGACAGATCGACGAGTTGTTCCACGATGCGCTCGGCCGAAGCGCCGACGAGCGCAGCGGCTTCCTGAACGGCGCGGCCGGCGATGACACCGAACTCGCCCGGCAGGTCCGATCGCTTCTCGACGCCCATCAGCGATCCGCGGAGTTCCTCGAATCGCCCGCGCACGGCGGCGCGTCGCAGGTGCTGGAACTGGACACACGCGCCAGCATGGACGATCCCATGGGCACGCGCATCGGGCCCTGGCGCATCACCGGCGCCCTGGCGTCGGGCGGCATGGGCTCGGTGTATCTCGCGCAGCGCGATGACGACGCCTACAGCAAAACCGTCGCCATCAAGATCGTCCGCCGCGGCGTCATCGGCTCGACGCCCGCGCGCCGCGACGAACTCCAGCGACGCTTCGTCATCGAGCGCCAGGTGCTGGCGAATCTCGATCATCCGCACATCGCACGCCTGATTGACGGCGGCACATCGACTGACGGACGGCCGTACTTCGTCATGGAGTACGTCGAAGGCGCGGCGATCGACGCCTACGTCGAACGCCACGCCCTCACTATCCGCCAGCGATTGCAGTTGTTCATCAAGGTCTGCCAGGCGGTG
>CAZCGB010000139.1:0-6902 GCA_964498045.1 uncultured Isosphaeraceae bacterium | reverse complement strand
ATGGAGCGATCGAAGACGTTGACGAAGCCGTGACCGAGGCGAGGAAGATCGGCTATCCGGTCATCATCAAGGCCTCGGCGGGCGGCGGCGGGCGCGGCATGCGCGTGGCGCACAACGAGGTCACGCTCCGCTCGGGCATCGCCGCCGCCAAGCAGGAAGCGCAGGCGGCTTTCGGCAACGGCGCAGTGTATCTCGAAAAGTTCCTCGAATCGGCACGTCACATCGAAGTCCAGGTCATCGGCGACAAGCACGGCAACGCCATCCACTTGTACAACCGCGACTGCACTTCGCAGCGGCGACATCAGAAGCTCATCGAGGAAGGACCGGCGCCGAACGTCGATCCGAAGCTGCGCGACAAGGTGTGCCAGTCGGCCGCCGACCTGGTCAAGAAGGCCAGTTACAGCGGCGCGGCGACCGTGGAGTTCCTGATGGACAAGCATCAGAACTTCTACATGCTCGAAGTCAACACGCGCGTGCAAGTCGAGCATCCCGTCACGGAAATGTTCACGGGCGTCGACATCGTCAAGGAGATGATCCGCGTCTCCGCCGGCCAGCCGCTGCAATACAAGCAGAAGGACATCGCCGTCAACGGCCACGCGATCGAGTGCCGCATCAACGCCGAGGACCCCGCGCGGAATTTCATGCCGCAGGCCGGGCTGGTCGAGCGGTTCGCCCCGCCGGGCGGCCTTGGCGTGCGCGTCGATTCGCATGTGCGGGCCGGCTACCGCATTCCGCCCAACTACGACTCAATGATCGGTAAGCTCATCGTGCATGGCAAGGACCGCACGGAGGCCATCGCCAAGATGCGAGGCGCGCTGGACGAGTTCCGCATCGGCCCGCTGAAGACCACCATTCCGCTGCACCGGCGATTGATGGACACCCAGGCGTTCATCGACGCCGACTTCGACATTCACTACGTTGAGAGGCTGCTGAAAGCAGAGTGACGTCCGCGACGGCGGCGTGAGACGTCGCATGGGCCGACGTCATCATGCGTCATCCGCCGCCGACGGTTTCTCCGCCGGGCGACTCGCCGCCTTGATTCTGCTGGGACTTCAGCTTGTCGGGATCGTCGATCAGCACCGAGCATGTGCCGACGACCGCGTCACCGACCTTGAGCCCGGCGACGCGCGAGCCGTTGGTCACGGCGAAGATGAGCTTGAGCTTGTGCGTGTCGCTGGAGGGAAGCGTCGGCATCTCGCTCATGCGGCGAATCTGCTTCTCGAAATCAACCCTGACGCGCGTCTTCCCGTCGGGCCGCGTCCACATGTAGCCGACCGCGGAATATGGGCGGCCCTTGTCATCGACCAGGACCACGGCCGGATCGCCGTCGTTGGCGGCGGCCCGTAGTGATTCCTTGAAGATGTTGGCCTTGCTGGAGAGGCTCACATCGACCTGAACAAGGCTCGTGCCGCCGGGCTGCAGGATTCCAGCGACTTCCAACCCGCGACCTGGCCTGTTCGGGCTGATGGTGAAGAATTCGCCATCTCCACTGGAGATCCAGTTCTTGTCGTTGACCTTCGTGGTCTGAATGCCAGAGGGCAGACCATTGATGCTGACGGAAATCGGGCGGATGTCGTTGGCCTGCTTGATGGCGGTGGTGATGTCGATGCCGTTGGGTGCGAGGTCGACGTTGCCGCCTGTGGAACCGCTGGAGCCCAGCAAGGCACGGTACGACGCGGCGTCGACGATCTGCCACTGCGGCGTGCCGGGCTTGGGCAGGCGGTAGCGCGTGCCGCGCACCTGAATGAACGCTGGCGCCTGGCTTCCGAGATCGGACTGATTGAACTCGATGGTGGCCACCGCGCGCTGCTGGCCCGGTTCGCTGCTGATGTAGTGGGAACTGTCATCGAAGCGATGGTGGCCGGAGTACTGGGTGAATTCAACCGGATGCGCGGTCTTGGCGTCGGTGAATCCCGACGACTTGCCGATCAGCCGCACCTGCGAGGAAGAGAGCGTGAACTGCTCGCCGTAATCGCGTGCGCCGCCTTCAAAGACCATGGATACCGCAAAGCGCTTCGGATTGCACGTGTCGCACACCAGCACCTTGTCAACCGAGGCGTCGGCCGGCGTCAGCGTCGTGCGGCCCTTGCCGTTGTTGAAGGAGTCGCGCTGCAGCGAAACGGCCTGATGATCGAGCGCCGGGTAGTACTGCTTGAGCGGCGTGTCGTTGAATGTCGGGTACAGCGAGCCGGCGCTGAGCAGCGAGTAGAAATCGGCGGTGAGCGAGTGCACGGGCAGCCACATCGACTGGATCTCGGTGACCTCGGCGTTGCGGCCGGAGCGCGCGTAGCCGGTGAATCCCATGATCTCGCGATGCGATTGGATGAAGCCCGAGCCGATCACAAAGATGCCGACGGTGATCACGCCCGCCGCCGCCCCTGCGACAAATCCGAATGTGAGGTTGGCCCATCGCGGCAGATCGACGTTGTTACCGATGGTCTTGTCCAAGATCACGCGCAGCACCAGCAGGATGAGCACGAACGGCACGACCAAGCCCAAGCCCCATGCGTAATTGTCGAAAAACGTGTTGTGCAGCAACAGCTTGGTGACCAGCGGCTCCCAGATGGCCAGCGCGATGGCGCCGGCGGTGACTACGCACAAGAGGTGCAGGATCGCGCTGAACAAACCCTGGTTGGCCCACCAATACGCGATGAGCAGCACCAGGCCGATGATGACGAGATTGAAGACGGCGTACATGACTGGTTCCTCAAAGACGTTCGACGTTCAGACCATCCAGCAGGTTCGCGCGGCGATCGGCGCACGGCGGGCGATGGCCGATCAGGCGGCGGCAGAGCCTTCCGGAGTCGGGGATTTGGCGGCTGGCGCGGCGCCGGCGGCCGGAGCGGCGGTGATGCGCACCACTTCATCCAGCGTGGTTTCACCCGCAACGACCTTGGCCATAGCCGCTTCCTGCAGATAGATCATGTTGTTGCGGCGGGCATGGGCGAGGGCCGCCTTGAGGTCGCCAGCCGCGAGCGACTTGCGGGCTTCGTCATCGACGATGAAGACCTCGAAAGCCGCTGTCTGGCCGAGATAGCCCGTGCCGGCGCAGATGGGGCAGTCCTCGATCTTGTTCTTGACCTGCACCTTTCCGCCGGCTCGATACAACTGGCTGACCTTCTTCGCGGGAAGGTTGAGTTTCTTGATCTGCTCTGGCGTGGGGGTGTAGGCCTGACGGCAGTTGGGGCAGAGGCTGCGCATGAGGCGCTGATTCGTCACCGCTCGCAGCGCACGAGTGGCCTGCTTGACGTCGCCGACGCGCTTCACCCAGTCGCGGATCTGATCGACGATGGTGGGCAGCGGCTGCTGGATGTAGAGCAATGGGCCCTGCATTCCGGGATCGGCGGCGACGCGCGCGGTTTCGCTGTCGCGAATGTCGGAAACCAGCACCACGTCGGGATCGCGTCGAAGAATCGACTGCAGGTTCGTCGCGTAGTCCACATCGGGGTTGGTCGGATCCCACACCACCTGGTCAACGCCCTCGAGGCGCACGGCGATCTCTCGCTCAAGGGCCTTGATGTTGCTGGTGTACGCGTCGTGCCGGGCAAGGAACGCGTAGGACGAGGTGGTAAGGCCCTGGCTGGCCGGCGCGCCGAGGAGGATGATGCCGTGCCGCTCGTGCGGCTGCTCGAAAGGCCTGAGCGCCTCCAATTGGGGCGCGAGCAGGCCGAGACCGTCGAATGGCTTGTGCAGCCGCTTGCTGCGGTCGAAGTCAATCGTGGCCAGTTGCCCGTTGGAAGAGCCTTTAACCACCATCGAGACATCGGCCGCGCCGTTGGGCCCTCGCAGCTTGAAATCGCCCTGCTGGCGGCGGCGGCGGTCGTTGACGTCAAGGCCCGCGATCTCCTTGAGGTAATCGATCATCCGAATCGCGGCGTCGGTGGCGATGGGCTCGCGCTTGTAACGAATGCCGTCGACGAACTGCGAGACGGCTGCGCCGTTGGGCCCGATGGCGACTTCAATGCGTGAAGCACGTGCGGCGATGGCTGGGCCAATGAGGTCCTCAGCCACCATATGCACAGCGAACAGCGGGCTGTCCTTCACCGGCACATCGCGCATCTTCTTGGAGGCGTCTGTGAATTGCAGCACAGCCTGCTGCGCGGCCTTGCGCACGGCGCGTGCCGCCATCTTCTGCGTGAACGACTGGCTGCTCAGGTAGTACTTGTTCTCTTCAGGCACTGCGGCGTTGCGCACCTTCCAATACGCGAGAATCGGCCCCAGCAGAATCGCGATCTCCAGCGGCCAGCCAATTCCAAAGATGGGAATGAACAGAACGGCGCACAGTGCCGCAGCGCCGGCGCCCATGTGAATGCCATTCCACATCTGATGATTCATGTGGAAGTACCGAGCGTCCTTGTCGAGCCTGGACGACACCAGCCAGCCCCAGAGGCCGAAAGGAATGACGACCAGCAGCATCTTCCACCATCCAATGAGGACGGCGGCGACGGCTTCAGCGAGCACAAGATCGTGGTGTGGCATCAACAGGCTCGAAGGCGGAGTTCAATAATCGAAAGTCAGCGTTCTATTCTCAATGGTCCGAGCTCTCGGGTCTTCGAAACCGTGAAGTCGTCATGACGCAGCGGGCATGGGCGTTCGCATCCCATGCACGACTGCGGACTTCCGATCGTGCGCCTTCGATCTCGTTCCGCAGACCGGCGCCTCACGAAATGCCCTTGAGGCGCATCTTCAATTCTTCAGGCTTGGGCGTGGCATCCAGCGCCACGCGGTGGTGAATGTATTCCTTCTCCACCAGTTCCACAAGCGAACTGGTGAAGTCGATCATGCCTTCCTCGCGGCTCTTGCGGATGATGTCCAGCAGTTCGCCTTCGCGGCCTTCCAGGATGAACTTCTGCACGATCGGGGTGTTCAGAAGGATCTCGATGGCCGGGATGCGGACGATCTCCGGCCGCAGCGTCGGCAGCAGCTTCTGATACACGATCGCCCGCAGGTTGTACCCCAGCAGCTTGCGGATCTGCTCGCGTTCGGACTCGGGGAACAGGTCATAAATGCGGCCAAACGTCTGCCAAGCCGACGAGGCATGGATGGTTCCGAAGACCAGGTGGCCGGTCTCGGCGGCGCGGATGGCGGCTTCGAAGGTCTCGTGGTCGCGCATTTCGCCGATCAACACGACGTCGGGGTTCTCTCGCACCAGGGCGCGAAGGGCTTCGTTGAAGTTGCGCGTGTCGATGCCGACTTCGCGCTGGTTGATCGTGGCCTTGTCGTCCTTGAAGATGTATTCGATGGGGTCTTCGATGGTGACGATGTGCACGCGCTTGCGTTCGTTGACGTACTGCAGCATCGAGGCGATCGACGTCGACTTGCCCGAACCGGTGACGCCGGAGAACAGCACCAGCCCCTGAGCGCTCATGGCCACGTCGCCGAGCACCGCCGGCAGATACAGGCTCTCGAAGGTCTTGATGTTCGAGGTGATGAGTCGGGCGGCGAGCGAGGGCTTGCCTCGGGCCATGAAGATGTTGACGCGGAAGCGGTGGTCGTCGTCGAAGTCGTAGGCGAAGTCGAACTGGCCGCGCTCGCGGAAGATCTTGTACTGGCGTTCATCCAGCACGTCCTTGGCGACCTGGAACATCAGGTCGTTCGAGCAGCGTTCGGTCTGCAGGCTCTTGAGCGAGCCGCGCACGCGGATGCGCGGCGGCAGATCGACCTTGATGATGAGGTCCGACGCTTCGTGCTTGATGCACGCCTCCAGATACTTGCGCAGCGTCTTTTCGCCTTCGCCGGCCGTTGTGCCGCGGTCATGGTGGACCGGTGCGGCTTCATCGTCGGCGTGCGGCATGGTGTCGGTTTCGCTGATCACGTTCGCTTCAACTCCTCAATTCACAACTCGGCGTCGCGGCCGCTGAATGCTGTTGTTCAATCACGCTGGGCGAGCGTGCAGCCGACGTCAGCGTCAGCGGCATGGGCGCAGCCGACACCGCTCAGGGGACCGCCTGGCCGGAACACGGCATCGTATCAGAAACACGCGCTTTCTGAAACGAAAACTCGCATTGGCCAGCCGCGAGTTCCGCGCCGCTTCCATTGACAATATGCCGCCCTCCCGCCATCATTGCTTGATGGAGCAGCCCTCTAGGATTTTTTCCGAAGGCATTACCTTCGACGACGTTCTGCTGGTCCCGGATTATTCAGCCATCACGCCGGACCAGGCTCAGACTTCCACCCGTCTGACGAGGAACATCCGTCTGAACATCCCCTTGGTGTCGGCCCCCATGGACACGGTCACCGAGTCCACGCTCGCCATCGCGCTGGCGCAGGAGGGGGGCATCGGCATCATCCACAAGAACCTGTCTCCCGAAGATCAGGCCCGAGAGGTCGCCAAGGTCAAACGCTCCGAAAACGGCGTCATCACGGACCCCATCACGCTCAGTCCCAAACACACCATCGCCGACGCCGTTCAACTGATGGATCAGCACTCGGTGTCGGGGTTCCCCGTCACCGAAGACGGCTCCCGCCGCGGCAAGGTCGTGGGCATCCTTACGCGGCGCGACATGAAGTTCGTCAAGCGCGGGCAATCCGCCGTCGGCCCCAAAGCCGACAGCCGGCAGCCGAGCGCCGACGGCCTCATCGGCGACGTGATGACCAAGGAGAACCTCGTCACCGCGCCGGCCGACACCAAGCCCGCCGCCGCCGAGGCGATCTTGAATCAGGCGCGCGTGGAGAAACTGCTGCTGGTCGATCGAGAGGGCAAGCTGGCCGGCCTGATCACAATGCGCGACATCGACAACATCCGTCGGCATCCGAACGCCTGCCGCGACGCACGCGGCCGGTTGCGCGTCGGCGCGGCGGTGGGGGTGAATCAGATGGATCGAGTGAAGGCGCTGATCGCCGCGGAAGTCGATGTCGTCGTCGTCGACACGGCGCACGGCCATTCGCAGAGCGTGCTCGAC
>CAZCGB010000138.1:0-6912 GCA_964498045.1 uncultured Isosphaeraceae bacterium | reverse complement strand
CGACCTTCGCGCCATGGCGGCGGCGCATCTCAAGCATGAACGGCCGAACCACACTCTGCAGCCCACTGCCCTGGTGCATGAGGCGTATCTGCGGCTGGCCAAACAGCACAACGCGTTCGGCGATCGCGCCCAGTTCATCGCCCTGACCTCGGGCATGATGCGCCGTATCCTTGTGGACCACGCCCGAAGCAAGCAGGCTGACAAACGCGGCGGCGCGCACACTCAGGTGTCGCTTGTCGATGCTGCTCAGCCAGGGTCAGACGAACAGGTTGATCTGCTCACACTCGACGCCGCGATGCAGCGTCTGGCGCTCATCGCGCCCGAGCAGGCGCGAATCGTCGAGCTGCGGTTCTTCGGCGGGCTCGATGTCGAAGAGACCGCCGCGGTGATGAACATCGGCCGGCGCTCGGTCACGCGCGAATGGGCGTGCGCCAAGGCGTGGCTGTTCCGTGAACTTGGCGGCGGAGATCGGCGATGAGCGATTCTGCCGACGCAACGGACCTGCATCGCCGCGCGATGAACGTCCTGCGGCAGGCGCTGGATGCGCCCGCGCCGTCGCGCGATGCGGTTGTTGAAATTGCGTGCGCGGGAGATGCGGCGTTGCTCGGGGAAGTGCGGTCGTTGCTCGATTCGCACAATCGCTCAGGGGCGTTTCTCGAGTCGCCGGCCGTGAGAAATTTTGATGCTGGCACGCTGGATGACGCCGCGACGCTCATCGGACGCCGCGTCGGGCGCTACACCATTCGCGAGCTGCTCGGGCGCGGCGGCATGGGCGCGGTGTTCCTGGCCGAACAGGATGAGCCGCGGCGCGAGGTGGCGCTGAAAATCCTTCCCGCGGCCTCGCTGGCGACGTCGCGCGACGCCCTGCGCCGCTTCCGTCATGAATCGCGCGTGCTCGGCCGTCTGCAGCATCCGGGCATCGCGGCGATCCACGAGGCCGGCACGCACGATGACGGCAGCGGAGCGACGCCGTTCTTCGCCATGGAGCGCGTGGGCGGCGCGCGCTCGATCATCGACTTCGCCGACTCGAACCGACTGACGCTGGACCAGCGGCTGGGGTTGTTCTTGCAGGCCTGTGATGCCGTGCACTTCGGCCATCAGCGAGGAGTGATTCATCGTGATCTCAAGCCCGCCAACATCCTCGTCAACGCCGACGGGGTGGTGAAGATCATCGACTTCGGCATCGCGCGATTACTGAGCGATGATGACGGCACCGACAGCATCACGGCGTCGAGCACGCTGACGCGCGCCGGCCGCGCCATCGGAACGCCGGAATACATGAGCCCTGAGCAGGCGCGGGGTGAGACCAACGAAATCGACATCCGATCCGATGTGTATGCCCTCGGCGTGGTGCTTCGGCAACTGCTGACGACCAACGACGCCACGGCGGCGTCGCCAGAACAGGGCGTGCCGCATGACCTGCGCACCATCATTGACAAGGCCGCCGCCGAGGAGCGGGATCGCCGCTACCAGTCGGTCAACGACCTGGTGCGCGATGTTCAGCGCTACCGCCATCATCAGCCCATCGAAGCGCGCCCCGCCAGCTCGATGTATCACCTCAGGTTGTTCGTGCGGCGGAATCGCGCGATGGTCGCCGCAGCCGCGCTCGCGCTGACGCTTCTGCTGGCGGCGGTGGCAGGCACGACGTTCGGCCTGATGCGGGCCCGCGCCGCCGAGCGCGACGCGCGCGACGAGTCCCGGCGCTACCAGGCCATCAGCGGCTTCATCTCCAAGATGTTCCGCTCGCCTGACCCCTCGCAGAGCGGGCGAGATGTGAAGGTGATCGACCTGCTCCGGCAGTGGGAGGATCAGATCGACCGCGAATTCGCCGACAACCCCGCGGTGAAGGTGTCGCTGCACGCCGAGATCGGCCGGGCGTACATGGGATTCGCCGATGACGAGAACGCCGAGCGGCATCTGCAGCGGGCCCTTGAACTCGCGCGGACAACCTATGGCGAGCGGCACATGACCACGCAGTCGGCCCAGCTCAGCATCGCGTCGCTGCGCCGCAGGCAGAGCCGATTCGCCGAAGCCGATGCGATGTTCGCTTTGATGGTTCCCATCATGCTGCAGGTCGGAGGCCCCGATCACGTCGATACCATGATCGCGCAGAACGACTGGGCCCTGACCATGAAGGACCTTGGCCGCAAGGAGCAGGCCGAGCGACTCATGCGCGAAGTCGTCGATCACCGCTTGCGCGTGCTCGGCAGGATGAATGATTCCACCGCGAGCTCGATCAACAACCTGGCGCTGCTTCTTCGCGAGCGTGGCGAGAACGCCCAGGCCGAGCGCATGTACCGCGAAGTGCTCGAGATCGACATGCAGATGTACGGCGAGGAGCACGTGCGCACCGCCACGACCATGAGCAACCTCGCCGCCGTGCTTCGCGCCGAGGGCAGGCTCGATGAAGCCGAGCCCATGACGCGCACGACGCTGGAGATTCGCCGGCGACTGCTGGGCGACGATCATCCCGATGTGCTGCTGTCGATGAACAACCTGGCGATGCTGCTGGTGTCGCGGAAAAAGCTTGACGAGGCCGCCGTCGCGTTGCGCGAGACCATGGACGCTCATCGCCGGGTGCTCACCGACAATCACATCGGCACGATGATCGTGTGCAACAACTACGCGCGCGTGCTGGTTGACCTGGGCCGGGCCGACGAAGCCGTTGCCCTGACCCAGGGCGTGCTGGAGGCGTCCCGGCGCACGTTCGGACCCGATCATTGGCGGGTGGGCTGGTTCAGCGCGCAGCACGCGCTGACGCTTGCGGCGGCGCAGCGCTTCGAAGAGGCGGAGACGCTGATGCTGGAAGGGTACGAGCGCATGAAGGCGACGCTGGGCGAATCTGACACGCAGACCAAGCGCGTGGCTCAGTTCGTGGCGGACATGTATGCCGGGGCCGGCCGCGAAGCGGATGCGCAAAGATGGAAGAGCATTGCCTTCGTTCAGCCGACGACCGCGGCGGTTGCGCCTGCGAAGTGAGTTGCAAGCGCGCCATCGTGATCCGATCAAGGCTGGGTCGTCGGTGGCGCGGCATCCGACGGCTTCTGTTTCGCCCGCCATGACGACGCCTGATCAGACCGGCCCGACGCTTCGTACATGTCGATCAGCGCGTCCAACGCCTGCTTTCTGCGGCCATCAGTCACCGCCGGGTTGCCCAGCATGGACTGACAACTTTCCAAGAGCAGCGGCTCCGCTTCGTCGAACTTGCCTTGTTTCACGAGGCACGAGCCGAGCAGCGCCTGGCAATCGGCGATGCGCAGATGACCGGCCGGCAGGTTCTTCACGCGGATCTCCAATGCCTCGCGAAGCAAGGGCTCGCCCTCGGCTGGGCGATCCTGCTTCACGCGCAGGCTGCCCAGCAGCGTCAGCGAGACCGTTGTCTCCAGATGCCCAGCAGGCAGCTTCGCGCGACGGACCGCCAAGGACTCTTCGAGCAACGCTGAGGCTTCCTCCCACTGCTTCTTCTCCATCAGGGTCGCTGCGAGGTTGCACATTGTCGCCGCGGTGATCGGGCTGTCGCTGCCGTGCACTTTGCGGCGCAACTCCAGGGATTCGCGCAACACGGCCTCGGATTCATCGATCTGGCCTTCCTCGCGCAATGTCGGCCCCAGGTTGTTGAGCGCGTACGAGACCTGTTGCGGCGGCGGAGGATTCATGGCCTGAAACAGAGCGAGAGACCTGCGCTGAAGCGATTCGATCTCCAGCAGGTTCGCGGCTGAGCGATCGCGCATGATGGACGCCAGCGTCAGCAGCGACTGGCCATATGTGACCGATGTCGAATCGCCAAGTCGCTCGCGCATCGCGATGGACTCCCGGCACATCGCCTCGGCCTCTTCGGTCCTGTTCAGGACCGAGAGCATGTTCGCGCAGTTGGACATGTACAGCGCGAGCATCGCGTCGTCACCGCCATCGGCCAGCGAGCGGCGGATCTCCAGCGCACGCCGCATCATCGGCTCGCCCTCGGCTGTGCGCCCCATGCTCTGCATCAATATCGCCAGGTTGTTCAGGCTTTCGCTGACGCGGTAGTCGTCTTCGCCCCAGACCTTGATTCGTATCTCCAACGAGCGGCGATAGAGCGGCTCGGCCTCGGCGTAGTCGCCCTTGCGCTTGAGCATGGCGCCAAGGTTGTTCATCGACTCGGCGACAAGCGAGTGTTCATCACCCAGAACGCTCTGTCGCATCCTCAAGGCTTCGCGCATCGCTTCAAGCGCTCCGCTGACGTCGCCCGTCGCCTCGCGCAACTGAGCCTGATTCTGCAGCAGGTTCGCGGTGTGCAGGTGATCGCCGTGGTAGGTCTTGCGGCCAAGGTCGACGCCTTCCTGGAAAAGCGCGTCAATCTCCTGGGGGTCGCCGCGCCTGGCCATGAGCGCCATGGCGAGGTTGTTCAGGCTCTGCATGAGGTCGGGGTTGTCGTCGCCCAGCACGCGACGGCGCATGGCCAGCGCCTCACGGTTCAGGGCGATGCATGCGTCGATGTCGCCGCGCGCCTTCTCGATCAGCGCCATGTTGTTGATGCTGTCGGCGACGTCTTCGCTGTCGCCGTTGCAGAGCTTCTTGCGCATCGCCAGGGCATCGCGCGTGAGCGGCTCGGCGCGATCGACGTCGCCGATCTCGCGATAGGTCTCGCCCAGCATGGCCATCGATTCGGCGAGCTCCAGATGTTCGGGCCCCAGCGATTGCCGCCGCAGCTCGACCGAGCGTTCCAGGTGCTTCGCCGCTTCCGAATACGCGCCGAGCGAGAAGTACGTCGCGCCAAGAATGTAGCGCACCGCGCCTTCGATGTCGGGCTGATCCTTCAGCGAGCCTTCCTCGATCTTCTTCGCCGCGCCGTCAAGCACTTCGCGCATGGTGATGTCGCGGTTCGACATCGCCACGCGCGGGTCCACCGATTCGAGCATCTCCTGCTGAAACCGGCTGACGGCGTCCACCTTGGCCTTCTCCGCCTCAACCCGCGCCTTCTCTTTTTCGATGAGTCCCAGACGCTCCAGAGCCACGCCTTCGGCGGCGACCGCCCGCGACTTCTCCTTCTCGATCTGCGCAAGTCGCTCCACCGCCACGTACTCGGCGTCGATGGCGCGCACCAGCGCAAGGCTCGTGCCGATCACGCCCGCCAGCAGCACCAGCAGCACCGCCGCCGCGCCCGTCACCAGCGCCTTGTTGCGCTTGGCGAATTTCTGGAACTGATACAGGCGGCTGGGCGGACGCGCGATCACCGCCTCATCACGCAGATGCCGGCGAATGTCCTCTGCCAGATCAGACGCGGCCTGATAGCGGCGCGTGCGGTCTTTTTCCAGGGCCTTGCCGATGATCGTCTCGATGTCACCGCGGAACGTGCGGCTGATCATGCTCAATCGCGTAGGCTCCTCGTCGCGAATCACCCGCACCGCGTCCTGCACCACGCGCCGGGTCAGGTCGTACGGCAGCCTTTTCGCAAGCAGCTCATACGCCAGCACGCCCAGCGCGTACACATCGCTGCGCGTGTCCAAGCTGTCCGCATCGCCCGATGCCTGTTCGGGACTCATGTACGGCAGCGTGCCGATAAGCTGCCCAACATTGGTGTGCAACGTGGTCATGCGCACATCGCTGTCGGTCACGCGTGCCACGCCGAAGTCGAGGATCTTCGGCTGGCCGCTCGCGTCGACGAGGATGTTGCCCGGCTTGAGGTCGCGATGAATCACACCCTTCTGATGGGCATGCTGCACCGCGTCGGCGATGCTCGCCACCAGGGCCAGCCGCTCGCGCGTCCCCAGATTTCGCTGGGCTGCGAACTCCGTCACGCTCACGCCTTCGACGAGCTCCATCGCCAGGAACGGCTGCGGCGAGCGGAAGGCCGCGCCCGGCAATGCCAGGTCAAACGTGCCCGCTTCGAAAATCTGCGCGATACCCGGGTGCTGCAGCAGGCCCAGGATGTGGGCCTCCAGCTCCAACCTGCGAAGCATGTTCGCCGAGGCGACGCCCGCGTGAATGACCTTGAGCGCGACCGTGCGGCGTGGATTCTCCTGCTGGGCCTCGAACACCGTGCCCATGCCGCCTTCGCCGATTTTGCGGATGATGCGATAGTGGCCGATGCGCTCAGGCAGGCTTTGCGAACGCGATGAAGCCTCCGCGATCACCTTCGCCACGTCGAGCGACTTCTGCATCAGCGGCTGATCCAGCGACTGCCCCGGCCGATCGTGGTGCTCCAGCAGCGACCGCACCTGCGCGAGCATGTCCGCGTCGTCTTTGCACGCTTCGCGCAGGAACGCCTCGCGCTCGGCGGCCGGCATCAGCCGGGCCGAGTCGAAAAGTTCCGACATGCGTTGCAGGCGTGCGCTGTCCATGATTCGTGCGTCGAGGCGGGCGAAAAAGCGAGAGGTGAATCGGATGTCGTGAATCGCGGCGACACAATTCCCTGACTCAGCGCAATCCGCTGACGTTCATCGTAAGTCATGCGAAGCGGAATCGGAACCCTCTTGTGCGCTTGCCTAGGGCGTTTCCGGCGACAGGTGATGGCGATCTCGCCGAAGGAATGGTCAGGCCCAACCGGGAAAAAGCGCATGCAAAAACCCCTGTGAATTCAGGGGTTTGCGGGATGATGCGCTGGTGAGCGCATCATCGGAAAATGGAGCCGGGGGGAGTCGAACCCCCGTGCAGTCGCAGAATTTGCCGGAGAACCTACGCAATTTGCAAAGTTGTGGCGCAAATTCCGGCGCACTTGCGGCTTCAACGACGGCACTTCACCCCGAGCTGCGATCACTGTTGGACGTCTGGCCGCGTCTGCCCAAGGCAATGCGGGCAGGTATTCTCGCGATGGTTCAAGCTGCAGTGGGAGAGTGACATGCAGAGTGAAACGTTGGCATTCAAACGCCTGCGCCCGATCGCAACATCACACACACACACACACACACAGGCCCATCATCCAATGAACTCAAC
>CAZCGB010000137.1:0-6977 GCA_964498045.1 uncultured Isosphaeraceae bacterium | reverse complement strand
CCGCCGGCGAACGCTTCCGCGGGCGCGTGTTCGTGCTGATCGACGCGTCCAACAGCTCCGCCACGTTCGAGTTCGCCTCGATGATCAAGTCGCTGCGGCTCGGTACGCTGGTGGGCCAGCCCACCGGCGGCAACAAGCGCGGCATCAACGGCGGGGCGTTCTTCTTCCTGCGATTGCCAAAATCCGGTCTCGAAGTCGATCTGCCGATCAAAGCCCAGTTTCCCAGGCCCGGCTCTCAGCCGCGAGACGACGCGGGCATCACGCCCGACGTGGTGGTGTCGCCGAGCGTTCAGGCGATCGTCCGTGGCGAGGATCAGGAACTGCAAACGGTCATGCGGCTGATCGCAGAAAAGCGCGAGTGACGGCCCAATGCAAAACGCGTGGCGGCCGGGGCGTATCGTCGGCCGCCACGCACGGGAGAAGACTCACATCGCACGCGTCTGGTTTTCGCCGAAGCGCGTGTTACGGGCACGCGCCCCATGCGGTGATGACCGCGAGCAGGTCGCCCACGTTGACCGCGCAGTCGCCGGTCGCAGCAGGAGAGACGTCGGCGGCGCATCGCGGCGGGCAGGGCGTGGGGCACGCGCCCCAGTTCGAGATGACCGCGAGGAGGTCCGCGACGTTGACGCTGTTGTCGTGGTTGACGTCGGCGGGGCAATCGTTGGCTTGGCCGGCCCCGGCCCAGAATCCGCCGGTCAGGCTGAATGTGCCGCCGGTCATGGGGCCGCCGGCGTCAGGCTGGCCGATCGTCCCGGTCAGCTCGAACGCGCCGCCGGTGGATTTCCCTCCGCCACCATCGATGGTGAACCAGTCAATGGCGGGGGCGGGAGCGATGAACTGCGCGCTGACCGCCGATGCCACCATGAGCAGCGCGAGCGCGAAGAAGCCGGGCAGAGTTCGAATGGCGTTGATGTGCATGGCTGTTCTCAGGTGGCGCAATCTTCAGGAAAGACGACAGATCGTCCATAAACACAATGCGCAAACCGGGGCTGACGAGGACCGCAAAATCGAAAGTTGCCAGAAAAAAGCCGTGTCCCAGCTGACGCGACAGGGGGGCGACGCCCAACGATTCAACCAACGCTCAAACCAGTATCCCCGGCTGTCCAAGTGGATTCCAAGCAAAAAGAGCCGTTTCATCGAAAAGCCCCTGCCGGCGGTCGGCAGGGGCTTTGCTCAAGAAGAGAATCAGGCTTTGGGCGATTGGGCTTACGGGCAATTGCCCCATGCCGTGATGACTGAAAGCAGATCGCTCACGTTCACCTGGCCGTCGGCGTTGACATCGGTCGGGCAGGGCGCGGGCGGCGTCGGGCACGGGCCCCAGGCGGTGATGACCGCCAGCAGGTCGCTCACGTTGACCTGATGGTCGCCGTTGACGTCCGCCGGGCATGGCGTGGGTGGCGTCAGCTCTCCGCACCAGTTCACGATCTTCAGCAGCAGCGCCTGGCGATCGGTCGCGCTGGAGACGGCTTCAAGCGGATAGCCCCAGAACATCGTGCGATATGTGCCGCCATCCTTGCTCACCGCCGATGTGCCCTGGTTTCCGGTGAACGCCACCGCGCCGCCGTTGCCGACGTTGATGCGATCGCTGAAGTTGGTGAATGGATAGCTCAGCGTGTAAGGCCCGTAACCGGCCATGACGTTGGAGCCCGTCGCGCTGGTCTGCGCCACGTCGTTGTTCACCGTCGCCACGCCGAGGTATCCGGTCATGAAGGGCGTGAGCGTGCGGTCGTAGTGGTAATCCTGACTGCAGATGAACAGGCACTTCTGACCGGTTCCCAGCCAAGTGGTCAATGCCGCTTCGCCTGCCGCGCCGGGGCCGCACGCGCCGCCGAATTCATCGCCGGTGAACCAGATGACGAGTCTGTACGGCGCGAGCTGCGCCGCGGTCGGCTCGTTGTCGGTGTTGTTGGTGTTCCACACATCATGCGTCAGTCCCAGTGCGGTGAGCGTGGCGACATACGTCGGACGAACGTCCGGACCGTTGTCATCATCATCGACGAGCAGAATCGACGGCACGGGAGCGGTGCGGAACGCGAAAGCCGGCGAGTTGCCGCCGTTGCCACACGCGTTGGTCGGCCGCACGCGCCAGAAATACGGCGTGTCGGAAGCCAGCGCGGTGGCGAGCGTATGGCTGGTCCCGGTGATTCCCGCCGCCGAATACGCCAGGGTGCCGAAGCCGGCCGAGGTCGAGACCTCGACGGTGTACGTCGCGGCCTGGGATGCGGCGCTCCATGAGAGCGTCGGCAACAGCGACACGTTCGTCGCATTGTTGGCGGGGGATGTCAACGTCACCGCACCGGGCGAGAGCGTCGAAAGACTCAGCGCGACCGGGCTTTGACGCACCACCGCGCCGGCGGTTCCGGTGACGGTGATGGGATAGGAGCCGGGCGCGGCTGAGCCGGGCGAGATGGTCATCGTCGACGAAGCCCCGGGCGTGACGGGGTTGGGCACGAATGCGACGCTCGCGCCGCCGGGCAGGCCCGAAGCGGTGAGCGTGATGGGATCGGAGAAGCCGAGAATCTGCGTCGTCTGCAATGCGAACACGCCGTCAGCCGGGGCGCAGATGGTCTGCTGCGCGGGAGTGGCCTGCAGCGCGAAGCCCGGCTCGACCGCGCCGTTGTACACCACGATGGCGAAGTCCTGATCGGTGGTGTCGCCGGTGTTGGGCACGCCGTCGCCGGCGATGTTGCTGGCGCGCACGCGGATCGTCGCCGAGCCCGGCGCGCTGGGGCCGATGAATACGCCTTCGGTGTTGTTGCGCGTGTCGGCGACTCCGCCGGTCTGCGACCATCCAGTGCCGGCGTTGATGTTGTTTCCGCGGAACTGCCCGCCGGGCGTGTCCACGATCAGGTCAAGGTCGTTCACCCATGCCGGCGTGCTGCCGCCCACGCCCGCCCCCGGCGCGTCGGTCCACACGAGCATGATGCGCATGGGCTGCGACGGATTGAGCGGAGTGACGGTCGTGCTCCACTCCTCGCCGGTGTTGTTGAGAAGTTGCGGCGTATCGAAATAGCGCGTCGAATTCGCCGGCGGCGTGATCACCGCCGCAAGGTTCATGCGGCCCCAACCCTGTTTGCTGTCGAAGGGATGGCCGAGCACGCCGTTGTCGGCGTCGAGATTTCCCGCAAGGTCAAAGCAGTTGCCCAGGAACGCCGCCTTGATCAGCGCGGGGCTGGGATCGACGGTGTAGTTCGGAAGGGTGCGGTACTTCTGAATGAACAGCGCGACCGCGCCGGAGACGTGCGGCGAGGCCATGCTTGTGCCGCACATCAGACCGTGCGTGCTGGTGGGGATCGTCGAATCCACCGAGCATCCGGGCGCGACCATGTGCGGAATGGTGCGGCCGTCGAGCGCCGGGCCATGCGCGGAATTGGATGAGACGTTGTTGATCGTGGTGAGTTGCACCGTGGCCGAGGTCTGGCCGTTGGTCGAGCCGATGGTGAAGATGTTCTTGCCTTCATCAGGCGTGCCTTGCGTGCTGGTGCCGCCGTTGCCGTTCATGAACGAAAGCACGAACGACAGCGATTGATCGCCGGGTGTGACAGCGTCGGTGTCGCGCACGCCGACATCGCACTGGCGCGTGTTCATGTCGTAGCCCAGCGGCGTTCCTGACGGTCCCCAGGAATTGCCCGAAAGCGAAGCGTTGTTGGCCCTCGACTGCGTCATGAGCAGCAGCATGCCGCCGGCCTGCTGATACCACGGGCTGTACACCTGCTCGATGAGATTCGCACCGGGCGCGACGCCGAGGCCGCGCAGGAAGCCGCCCGCGCCGGAGAGCACGCCGCTGGCGCCCGTCGCCGCCATGATGCCCGCGGTGTGCGTGCCGTGCGCGCTGGAGGTTCCCGAGCATGTCGAGCCTGTGCATGGGAGGAAGCGGCTGGCGAGATCGGGATGGGTTTCCTGCACGCCGCCATCGACGTTGGCGATGAGCACGCCCGCGCCGTTGACGCCCGCGCTGGTGAGCCACGCCTGGTATCCCGGCGCGACCGTGCCGTTGGGCGCGGCGAGATTGATCATGTCGGTCATCTCGCCTCGAAGTCCGCCATCCAGCGGCACGGGTTGGATCGTGTACACGCCCGGCACCTGGGCCGCGGCCAGCAGCAGCGCGCCGGAGATGCGGAACGACGCCATCTCGAACGTGCCGTCGATCGTGCGCCGGCCCGTGCTCTCGCCGCCAAGCGCGATGATCTGCTGAATCGTCTGCTTCACATCCGCGCCGCGATAGAGCGCGACATGCACGTCAATGGCGTCGGCCGGAAGATTGCGCCAGCGCGGCAGCACTCGGCAGGCGGGCGCGAAATCGCCGGACCAGCGCACGTCGGCCAGGCGGGCCCGTGCGCCGGCCTTGCCGCGGCCGCTCACGTCGCGCACCGTGTCCGACCTGCCCCAGACGATGTACGTGTACGGGTGCACGTACTGAATCACGCGCACGCCGCGGGCTTCGAGTTCCTCCAGCCAGCGTGCCTGCGTCGGGCCGCTGAACTGCACAAGGTGCAGGTCATCCACGTCATCGCGCACGCGGTTCCAGCCTTCATCGAACACCGGCTCGGCCAGCAGCGGGTCGAACTTCACGCCGCCCAGGTCGATGGTGAACGGCGTCTCGTCGGTGACCGCCACGCTGATGGGCAGCGGAAGGGCCTGCGCCCCATCGCCCTGTGCCCGCGCCGCCGCGTTGGAGAGAATCATCGCCGCACCGCCGACAAGAACGATCGTGGTCAGTCTGCCATGCATCATTCGCCTGTTCTCCTGTGTTGATGTCCTGCACGCGGCCACGGCCGAATCGCACGCGTCCGCGGGTCTTCAGCATACCGGCGTCATCGCGCAACCCCAAGAGTGCATCCCGGGGAAAAGACCTTCATCTCGGTAGGTGGCATGGGCATTCGGGCCATGATCGAGCGCGCACAATCAGGGGCACGGGCCCCATGAGCTGATCACCGACAACAAATCCGCCACGTTCACCTGGCAGTCGCCCGCTGGAACAGGGGCGATGTCGGCTGCGCAGCGCGGCGGGCACGGCGACGGGCAGGCGCCCCAGCTGGTGATCACCGCCAGCAGGTCGCCCACATTCACCTGGCCGTCGGCGACGATGTCGGCAGGGCAATCCGCAGGCGGCGCAACGTCGGCTCGCAGGAGCGCGTCGCCGAGGTTCGTGCCCGCGCCGTTCCGCAAAGTGCACTGGATGTACAGGATGTTGTCGTTGGTGAGGAACACCGCGTTGCCGATGAACGCGTTGATGTACGCGTCATCGTCGGGCAGATTGTTGGCGTTCACATCCACGGGATCGCCTTCGCGCACGAGCACATCGGTCGCATTGCGCACGATGACGGTGTTCGCATTGGCGTTGGGCTCGGACGTGTTGCCGACGACGATGTAATCGCCATGGCCGTTGCCGACGAATGACGAGATCACATCGCCCCAGGTTTCAGTCGCCCCGGTGGTGATCGGCCCGCCGGTTCGGGCGAGCAACACGCCATTTCGAACGGCCCAATCGTCAGTTCCCGCAGGGGGTGGCAGGCTGGTGGAGCTTTGCGTGCCGCGGGCGTACCAGTCCCCGTTCGGGGCGTACCAAATCTTGGTGACCGTCGCCATCACAGCCGATGTGCTGAAAATGGCGCTGCCTTCGCGCATGATGGCGGCGGTGTCGAGCAGGAGAATGGCGTCGGCAGCGGTGTTGGGATTATTGGTGGTCGCGCCGATGAGAATGTGCTGGCCGTCGGGTGAGAATGCCGCGCCGTCGTACGAGAATCCGTCAACCACTTCCTCGCCCACCTGACCCGACGTGATGGTTGTGACGTTGTTCTGCATGACTCCGACATTGTTGTGGAAGAGCGCGGGGTAGTAGATCGCGCTGGAGCAGCCGGTGAGTGGCGTGTTGCCGAACGCCACGACGCCGCTGTCGAGCATGTGAACTGAACCCACGGAGTTGCCGATCGCGCTGCACGAGTGGGCCAGGCCGGTGATCGCGCTGCCCTGGCTCAGAATGATGGTGTTCGTTCCGCCGATGCAAGTGGCCACTTTTTCATCGTTGGTGGTGACGCCGCCCGCGGCGCGGAACGAGTAGGCGATCTGGCCGCTGGCGTTGAAATGCACCGGCGGGCTGTCGAAGAACGAGTACGTCTCGCCCGCTTCGCCTCCGCCCTGCAGCGGCTGGCCTTCCTGCAGGAACATCGTGCCCGTGTTGCCCGCGCCTCGCACCAGAATGTTGTCCAGCGACGTCACCTGCGTCGTGGTGCCGCGGACAACCCACTCATCGCCATTGATGCGAACCGACAGGCCAGGCACCGCGAGGCTGTTCCAGCTTGTCACCACCGGCTGACCCGCGGCGTCCAGCGCGCCGGGCACGATCGATGTCGGACTGGAAGCGACCTCGCTGTAGATCACCCGCAGGCTCGCAGCTGGCGCGCACGCGGCGATCGACATCGCGCAACACGCGCCAACGCGCAATTGAATCGAGATTGATGCCTTCATGTCGATTTCTCCCGGAAATGCGAATTGAGGTCCAGCGGCCCTTCAGACTAGGGGATGTGTCCGTGGAAGAGCAACGGCGAATCTCCCATTTTTCGCCAATGAAGCCCGCTTCACCCCAGGAACGCCGCTTTGCCTGACGGCGATGCGTCTGCTTCAGGCGGGCTGTTTGCGCGCCGACACCGCTGAGGCGGGCGTCATGGCGATCGTGATGGCATTGCCCGACTCGCGCGGCTGAGCCGCGCCTTGCGCCTGCCGCACGCCCAGCTGCCGCACTTCCTCGGCGACGCGAAGGGTGAATTCCGAAAGATCATCGCCCTTGCGGAAGAACATCGGTTCGCCGTAGCGCACGCGCACATGCGCGCGGCCGGGCATGAATTGGCCGTAGGGCAGCATTTTCTCGCCGCCATCGACATGCACGGGAATCACCGGCCGGCCGGTGAATTTCGCCAGCACGCTCACGCCGGCCTTGAATGGGCCCAGTTCGCCCGTCCGGCTGCGCGTGCCTTCGG
>CAZCGB010000136.1:0-6991 GCA_964498045.1 uncultured Isosphaeraceae bacterium | reverse complement strand
GCCGTACGCGAGCGCGGCGGCGGTGGGCTCGTTGAGGATGCGCACCACGTCGAGCCCGGCCAGCCGACCCGCATCGCGCGTCGCCTGCCGCTGGGCGTCGTCGAAATACGCCGGCACGGTGATTACCGCCTTGCGAACCTCGCGACCGAGTGACTTCTCCGCACGCGATTTGAGCGCCTTCAACACCAGCGCGCTGAGTTCCTGCGGCGAATACTGTCGATCGAACGCCTTCACCCGGGCAGTATCATTCTCGCCGGCAACCACTTCATAGGTGAGGTGCGCCAGGTCACCGGCGAGGTCAGCCATCCCACGGCCCATCAGGCGTTTGACGCTGGAGACGGTCTCGCGCGGATACTCGACAGCATGTTCGCGCGCATCGTGGCCGACGACCGGTGCGCCGTGGTCAACAAGCCGCACGACTGACGGCAGCAGCGTGCGGCCGGCTTCGTCGGGGATGATGCGCGGCCCGCGTTCGTCGCAGACGGCGACAAGGGAGTTGGTCGTGCCAAGATCGATGCCGATGATGAGATCGTGATTGTGGTCCGCTGGCGCGGGCATGGGCGCAAGTGTACGCGCGCACGATGAATGGAATCAGGCCTCACGCGGCGTCATCAATCCCACTGCAAAGTCGGGCCTTGCTTGGTCATCGTCTTGGTGAACGCAAGCACCGCGTCGCCGCCGTCAGGCTTGCTGTCCATCTTGAAGATGTTGTCCTGATACGTTTCGCCGTTCATGACAAACACGATGCCGTTGGGCGTGAATGTGTTGATGTAGGCGGTGTGGCCGTCGCCGTACACGACATGCCCGCCCCACTGCCCGTTGCGGCCGTAGGTGAAGGATTGCGGATTCGCCACCCCATCTTTCGGCCCACGGTTGCCGAAGATCGGAAACGTGCTCGAAAGCGCATTCTTCCAATGATCGTCAAAGCGGTCGCCATACAGCGGCTCATGCGCGTAGGACGTGTTTGACAGGTCCGCGAGATCGGCCACGAACGACTTGTCCCAATACACCTTGCGCGATGGGTTGTACGCCGTGAAGTCGTAGTCGGTCTTCTCCTGCACGTAGCCGCTATATTCGTTGCCGGCGATGAGTTGCCTGCAGGTGGTGAAGTTCTTCTGAATCATCGCACTGAACAGGTTCGCGGTGTTGTTCAACGTGAGATCATTCGTTCCCGCGTAGTCGCTTGGGGTGATGAACCGCTCGCCCTTGTTGTTGATGGAATCGGTCACGACCGATTGGAACATCGCGGTGAGGTACATCTCATCCTGAAAAGACCGAACCGTGCCCTGCTGCGCGGAACCCTCTCCCGTGACGGCCTTGTTGAGCGATTGCATCAGGATGGAGAACAGCACGACGATGATGACCATCGTGACCAGCGTGCCGACGAGGGAGAAGCCGCGGGGCGGCACTTCATGCACGTTGTTCATGCGCCAGGCTCCAATTCGGACAGCGGAATCATAGGCGACTCCGCCTCCATACCCCGAGTTCAAAGAATTCCGCCGGTTCGGGATCACTTTGGTTGCGTCGTCATCTCCGCCGATTGCGTCGCCGCGCTCGGCTTCGGTTGTCGATCGAGTTCAGGCTCAAGACGCCGGTTGGCGAAGTCGCGAAGGACCACGCGCAAAGCCTCCAGGCGTTCGTTCGCCCCCTTGAGGTTCTTGTGCACATGGTCATCGCCGAACTTGAGCTTGAAGCGGTAGTACACATCCTTGGGCTCATTCGAGGATGCGAGCGAACCATCGAGAAGGCGCTGGGACTCGATGCACTGCCGCAGCAGCTGCATGTCGGCGTCGGTGAGCTGCGTTGTGTAGGCGATGCGCTCGAAGCGCGCATTCATTCCGCCACCGAAGCCGAAGACCCCATCCTGATCGACGGTGTAGTACTCCTGTGCACCGGTGGAGTCCCGGAGATCAAGCGTGAGCGAAAGATCGTAGACGTTTCTGGCTGCGCGCGGCGCGTCTGGCGCACGGGCGGGCTGATTACAGCACGTCAGAACCCCCGTGATCGCGACCAGCAGGAAATGCACCAAGCGCATCAAGGCTCATCGCCTTTCTTGCCGGCCCTGGCCTTGCCCGGCGCGGAGGTCGCCGCAGGCGCGCCGCCGGCTTGGCGGTAGCGCGCATACGGATCGGGGCCGAAGTCATAACGCTTGGGCATGATCATCGCATTCGATACCGGCTGATCGCTGGCCCATGCGAGTTTCGCCAGGGCCCGGGCCATCTGCGACATCGCCGGGTCGGGCTGATCGAACGCGCTTGGACGCGTGAACGTCCAGCGCTCTCCCCAGCCAGTCACAGCGGTGAGGTACGTCACGCCATCGGGCGCCGGCTGCACAAGCTTGAAATTGGCTTCGCCGGTCGGGTTGCTGGGGTTGGTCAGGCCCAGTTGCTGCGCCAGCGACCAGATTTCCGCCACCTGCCGCCTCGTCAGCATGCGGGTCAACGGCGGGAGCCAGTCGGCGCCCTTGAGCCGCTCCACATCATCACCTTGGTAGAGCGAGCCATCCGCGAACATCACATACCGGCTCTGCCGCAGGTGCGCCTCGTTGGAGGCGAAGGTTTCCGGGCCGGTCAAAATCGTCATTTCAATCGCGAAGTCGGTGGGCGCGACGCCCAAGGGGTCAGCCGACACTCGTTGCTTCTGCGCGCAGCCGTTGGGCAACGCCGTCAACCACAACAGCAGAAGGAGTGCGATCCATCGCATGCGCTGCAGTTTAGCATGAAACCGAGGCGTCGATGATCACCAGCGGAAGCCGATCAATCAGGGCGAATCGCCGCCGCGATCACTGTTGATGGGTTCGATCCGCCCCTTTCGCCGCAGACCCGTCCGCGTTACGCTCTTGCGTTCCATGAACACGTCCGTGCGCTGGATGAACGATTACCTTGATCCGCCGGCGACCGCCGACGAGCAGGCCGAAAGCCTCACGCGCGCGGGGTTTCCCCTGGAGAATCGCGAGGAAGTCATCCTGCCTGGCGGTTCGCGGGACGTTCGTCAGGACATTGAATTGACCAGCAACCGGGGAGACTGCCTTTGCCATCTGGGATTGGCCCGCGAAGTCGCCGCCATGACCGGGCGCAGCGTCAAGCCGCCGGCTGTCACCTCCAAGGCGAGCGGCCCAAAGACGTCGACGATGATCAGTGTTCAGAACACTGAACCCGGCCGTTGCCGCATCTATACCGCTCGGATCATCCAAGGTGTGAAGGTCGGCCCGTCGCCGGCGTGGCTTGCGGAGCGTCTGCTGGCGCGGGGCGACATCCCGCGCAACAACATCGTCGACGCCTCCAACTTCGTGCTCTTTGAACTCGGCCAGCCGACGCATGTGTTCGACCTTTCGAAGCTCAAAGGCGCGAAGATCATCGTGCGCAACGCCAAGCCCAATGAGCCGTTTCTGCCCATCGGCGAGTCTGCGGAGGAATTGAAGCTCCACGCCGATGACCTTGTCATCGCCGACGCCGAGCGCGCCATCGGCATCGCAGGCGTGAAAGGCGGCGCGGCCACGGCTGTCACCAACGCCACGCGCGACATCCTTATTGAAGCGGCGTCATTCGCCCCGGCGGCGGTGCGATCGTCGAGCCGCCGTCACGGCATCCCCAGCGACGCAGCGTATCGCTTTGAACGCGGCGTCAGCCCGGCGCAAGTCCAGCACGCGTCTGATCGACTGGCCGATCTCATCGTGCAGCTTTGCGGCGGGGAATTGTGCGAAGGCGTCGTCAGCGATGGACAGCCGATTGTTCCTCCGCGCACGGTGACGATGCGCTGTGAGCGATGCAGGGCGATTCTTGGACTTTCGATCGCTGATGAACGCATGTGCGATCTGCTCGCCCGCCTCGACATGCAGCCGAGACTCGAGCGCGGCGTCATCCATTGCACGATTCCACCGCAGCGATTGGACATTGAGCGTGAAATTGATTTGATCGAAGAAGTCGCGCGACTCAACGGCCTTGACAAGCTGCCTGTCGCAGACGCCGTCGCTGTGCGCGTCGCCCCGCCACAGGCTACCGAACTCGCCCGGCGGGCCGTGAACGATGCGCTGGTCGGGATGGGCTATGTCGAGACCGTCACGCATTCGCTTGTCGGCGAAGCCGCGGCATCTGCGTTTCTTCCTCCGGACTTGAGCCTGCTGAAGATCGAGGATGAACGCGCAAGAGCCGAGCCGGTGTTGCGGCCGTCAATCCTGCCCAGCCTGTTGCGCGTTTTTGCGCACAATCGCGACAACGGCGTGCATGATGTGCGGCTGTTTGAGACCGCATCGACATTCGCGCTGATGAATGGGCAACACATCGAGCGCACCAACTTGGCGATGCTCGCACCCGGCACTGAAGAGGGCCTGCGCGAAATTCGCGGCGTCATTGACCGCCTTGCACACATCGTTCGGGGCGGTGCGGCTCGGGTCGACGCTGAAACGCAGCAGGCGGCGCCGTGGTTCGCGCCCGGCGCGCTTCTGAAACTCAACGGCGAGGTGCTGGGGCTCTGCGGCGTCATCGCGCCCGGCGTCACCCGCCAGTTCGGCCTGAACATGCCGATCGTCGGCGCAGAGATCGGCCTTCCGCAGCAGTACCGTCACTACCCGCCGGAGACAGAAGCCAGGGCTTTGCCGGCGTTTCCCGCAATTGAGCGCGATATCTCGGCCATCATCGAAGATCGAACGTCCTGGGCGCAGGTGAGCGAGTCGATCGCCGCACTGCGATTGCAGCATGCAGAGGCAATTCAATTCGTCACGGTCTTCCGAGGAAAGCAGATCGGCGCGGGCAGAAAGTCGCTGACTGTTCGAATTCGGTTTCGCGCGCCTGATCAGACGCTCAAGCACGAACAGGTCGACCCGCAGATGCATCGCGTGATGGACGCGCTCAAGGCGAATTTCAGAGCGGAGATTCGCGCGTGAGTCTCAGCAACCTCACCATGCGCGAGTTTCTCGATGCGGTCGCAGCAAAGCAGCCCACGCCGGGAGGCGGTGCTGTGGCATCGTTTGTCGCCGCGCTTGGCGCGGCGCTCGGGCGCATGGTGGTGAGTTATTCCGCCGGCAAGAAGTCACTGCTCGCGCATGACGCCCTCCATCACGAGGCCCTGGACACGCTCGCCCAGTTCGGCGAGCGCGCGATGCGCCTCGCGGAGGAGGACGCGATCGCCTACGCTCGACTGAACGCTCTCTGGAAACTTGACAAGGGCGATCCGAAACGCATCGCCGAATTCGATGAAGCAGTGGAACAAGCCATAGCCGCTCCGCACGCCGTCCTTCATGTGTGCAAGGAGATGCTTCGGCTTCTGCAGAAGCTCTGCGGCACGACGAATCCCATGCTCGCCAGCGATCTCGCCATCGCGGCGATTCTGGCGGAAGCCGGAGGCCGGGCGGCGGCGTGGAACGTCCGCGTCAATCTGCGGTTGCTCGAAGATCAGGCGGTCCGTGATGCCATGGCAGCGACCATCGAACAAGCGCTGGGAGATGCGGCGGACATCACGCGCGAAATCGAAACCGCATGCGTGCGGGCAGGCAAGTGAATCAGCGGAATCCGCGGGACCTGCAGAGCTCGCCTCACGTGCAGAGCCTGATTTTGCACCGCGCAGCTAAGCGGATCTTGCCTTCACTCAACTGGGTGACGGTTCCCTGCCGATGATGTGGAGGTGATCGACGATGGAGACACTCTTGAAATCGGCGGCCAGCGCGTGCTCGGCGGCGATGCTGCGCGCAGACGTTTCATGGATGAGCGGAAATCGTCAAGGGGCGGTTTTCTTTCGGTCTGGTTTCGATGTTGTCACGTCTACGGCCGCATGACGCGCAATCGCGACCAAAGCGGCTACCAGGGGCGCTGTCCGAAATGCGGTGCAACAGTGCGGGCAGCAATCGGGCCCGGCGGGACCAGCCAACGCACGTTTGAGGCGTTCTGATCGGTGAACAAGCAACCACCGCGATTATCGGATGATCCGCCGTCATGCGCGCCAAGTGTTGCCGCGCACCGAGTTGGTCAGAGTGAAGTCGCTGGGTTGGATGGGTGCTGGAGCCGATAAGGAATGTGACGATCTGCGGGTGGCGGAGTCGTCGCACACACCTCGCCCTTGACGCGGAGTTGACCATGCTCTCCCAATGCTCTGTTCGCACGCTTGCCGCCGCCGGTCTTGCTGGCTCAATCATCGCTCTTGGCGGATGCCAAATGACATCGTCAAGCACGACCGCGTCAGCGAAGCTGAATTCGTCATTCACTGTGGCGATGGCGGCGATGTCGGAATCGGATTTCGCGCAGCAGCATCAGTTCTACTACTACCCCGACTCTCAGGTCTATCGCGACTGCGACGAGGACCGCTGGCTGTGGAGCGACGACGGCGGCTGCACATGGCAGAGCGGCGCCAAATTGCCCGCGCAATGCAATCTGGGAAACGAGGTCCCGTTCGCCGTTTTCCTCACGCTCAACGAGCCTGCGATGGAACACCGGGCGATCGCCGCGGCGTACCCTGCTGAACACATGAACGTCCCCACCACGGCGACGGTGCAGGGCAAGTCCGACTTCGAGTGAACCGGCTCCCCGACGCAAATCGCGCTTCGGGAAGCGATGAATCATCAACGTCGGGATTCTTGCAATTCCGGTCAATCGAATTGACTGCCGTGGTGTGCCGCCGCGCTCCCGTGTTCTGCGACGTTTACAAGAGACGCAAGAGCGCGGCAACAACAAAGGCCATGACCGCCAGCGTGGCCCAGCCAAGGCTCTTGGGCATTTCGCGCACGATTGCCGGAAGCGGCACGTCAAACGTCCGCACATCGTCCGGATCGAACGCGCGCCCGCATTCGGGGCAGCGATGCATGGTCAGCGTTTCGAGCGGATAGTGGCAGTTCTTACAGTGCACGAAAGCATGGTATCGCGGTTGCGGGACGATCATTCGTCAATACATCACCGTCACTTCGTTCCCCAGAGGTGTCCCTCCGACCGTGGCCGCCGCACTAATTCTGCGACGCGAAGGCGTACGGTTTGAGCCGTTCGATCGTCGCGTTCCCCATGCCGCT
>CAZCGB010000135.1:0-6993 GCA_964498045.1 uncultured Isosphaeraceae bacterium | reverse complement strand
GCCGTACGAAGGAATTCGCCCTTGAGGGGCCGATCTTCGATTTCCAGCGCCATCGTCTGCGACAGATCGCCCTGCGCGACGGCTCCGATCACGCGCGCGGTTTCGCTTGTGGGGTGAACCAGATCGTCAATCAGCGAATTGACCGAATCCAGTGAGTCACGCCAAAACCCTGAGACATCGCTCATTGTCGCACGCTGGCTCAGTCGGCCTTCCTTACCGACCACCTGGCGCAATCGGGCGAGTTCCGCAGCGACGCGCTGGTTGCGATCCGCGATCTGATTGAACACATCCGCGACTTTGCTCTGCACGCCCATCCAATGCCCGGGCAGACGCACCGCGCCATTGCCGTCGCGAAGCGCGAGCAGTGCGTCGAGCAGCTCAGCGGAATACGGGTCGGGGCCGGCGGTGGAATCGTGCGCTGGGTGGAGTTCGCGGGGTTCGGCGACTGCGTGCATGGAGGGCTTCCTCGGCCTCAATGACCCTGTCGGGTGGGTGTGCGTGCCTCGCAGCGGAGCGCTTGAGGACCGGCGTAGTGAACCGCGCGTCAGACTGTCCGCCCATAGGGCATCCTCCCTAATTCGCGGTTCTCGGCCTCGCCAAGCAGGTTCTCCACCGTCTCCTGCCGCCTGTGTTCAACCGCGGGCGATCGGCACAATGGTGATCCGTCCATTGCGTTCGAGGATGGCACATTTCACTTGGTCGAGGCGCTCAAGTCCGTGCGCTTCGCGTGCAGCTTCAAGGACGTCTTCTTCGTCAACGCGTTCGCCGTTCATATGGCTCAAGAGGGGTTGGCCGTTGGAAACGATGACGATTGGCGCGCCTTCAAGAAGATTCGCGGCCTTGGGCGATCGTTGCTTGATCAGCGAAAGGATCACATCCACCATGATGAATGTCGTGGCCAGCAGCACCGCATGTGTGATCGAGCGATCCTCGCCCACAAGTGCCTGCTGCACGGTCTCGCTGAGCACCAGCAGCAGCAGGAAGTCGAATGTTGTAGCGTCGCTCATGGTGCGCTTTCCAGAGATTCGGAACAGCAGCAACAGCACGCTGTACATCACCAGGACGCGAATGATCGATTCCATGCCAACGCTCCTTCATGCTGCCCATTACGGAAGGCTGAACTGATGAATGCGAACGACATCTTCAGGCTGCGGCCGCTCGTTCGGGCCGATCCAGAAGTCACCCTCGATCCGGCCCATCGCCTGCGCATCCAGGCGCAGGACGACTTCTGATTCCGTCTGGGAACGCGAAACCGCGAATGCCAATTGCACATGGTCCGCGAACGCCACTGAACGCCACGGTTCGGGGGTGGTTTGCGTCATTCTGCAGCGAGTGAGGAATGCGCGCGGGATGTTGAGCAGCAGCAATTCGCCATCGTTGGATCGGGCTCGCACGTGAAGCTCGATCGGCGAGTGGTTTCGAATCACGCGCTGGAACTCGATTTGACAATCGCCGGAGGGTGATGTCGCTGTTGCGCTGCTCAGTCGCCCGTTGCCGAACGCGCCAAGAACCGCGAAAAGCAGGATCACGCCGAGCGCTATCCAGATCAGCCGCTGCATGCGGTATCGCGTACGCACGTTCAAGCGATTGATCGCATCGATTTGCCGGGTCTTCACCAGTGCCGATCCGGCGGTCACGTGTTGAACGACATGCGGAAATGGCCGAATTCCTCTCGAATCAAAGCAGCTTCGCCGCGATGACCTCGACATGTTCGATTTGCGGAAATTCGGTCAACAGCTCGGTTGCGCGCGACTTGATCGCCGCGACCACGGTGCCATCAAGATGCGCCTGGCGCCCCGCCTCGTGAGGGAACGCGCTGAAGAGCCCAAACGACGATGGTCCGAAACGAATGGCGAACCACGACATGGTGCTGGGCTCCTGCCGCACCAGCCCGAGCCCGCTGCGCAGGAATTCGGCGACGTCTTCCTCCTTGCCTGGCTTGGCCTCCAAGCGAATGACCAGTGCGACGCGCGGCATCAATCATCTCCGGGAGTGGTAAGCGTCGGATTTCTGGATCGGACGCAATTTGCAAAGTGTGTTCGCGGCAAAGGCCACCCGCCGCGCAGATTGCCGGGGCATGCTGTCATGACTTCGTCCAACATTGATTTGTCGGCGTAATTGCCTTCTTCGACGCTCGTTCGTGAGTCTGATGAAACCTGTATGAACGGCGAGTTTGTCGGTTCGATCGCCGCGAAGAGTGAACTGAACGCGATATCGGTGGCGATTGGAAGCACCCTGAGTTTCATGGCCGTTTCTCCATTCAGCGATGTTGTCGGGTCGATTCTCTCCAGCGCCGTCGCACACATCCATAGGTACTTGGCCGCATTTATCTGCGGCCGCGCGTGGCACCATTGGGTTGCACCGGCAAACTGAATTCCTCCCATGGGTCACCCGGTCTTCATCGGCCTTCGTGAAGACAAGGATCCATTCCAAGTCGGGCGGGATAAACCCAGTTGATGAGGAGTTTCCATCGTCTGCTTCATGCTGCAAGTCGATCAATCTCAACGGAAGACCGCACGCGGCTGAGGGCGCGATGAATGCGGGTCTTCACAGTGTTGATGCGCAAGCCGGTCGCGCGGGCGATCTCTGTGCTGCTCTTGCCGTGAACAACCGCCAATTCCAGGAGATGGCGATTCTCCGGTTCGAGGCTGGCCAAGGCGCGCTCCGCCGCCTCGGGCAAGCTGGACGAGCGCTCGTGCGACCGACGGTCGGCGTGACTGTCAATCGCCTCACTCGCAAATTCGTGGGTCGAGATGCGCGTGGCCCGCCGGTAGTACCGATCGATGAGCCGGCGACGCGCCACCATCGCGATGAACGTCTTTTCGCTGCCGCGCATCGGGTCGAAGCGTTCGGCGGCCTGCCAGATCGCCACGCAGATTTCCTGCATGGCGTCGTCGTGATCCATGCGGGCCCGAGGGCCGCCGCCGACGCTCTCGCGGATCAGGTAGTTCAGCAGGGGACGATACTGGCGCATCAGTTCTTCAAACGCCTCGGGCTCTCGCCGTGCGACGCGCTCGAGCATCGATTCGTCGACAGTGGATGTTGCAGGCAATGACGTTGTCGAGTTGTCGGGGATGGAGTTGTTGATCAGCATGATGCCAAGATACGCCTCGGCGATGACCAAGCGATCAGCAAAACGCCCTTGAACACGCGAACGCGGGAGTTCGCCTAGGAACTTCACCCAGTTGAAGGGCGTGGTGAAGCAAATGACAACGAAGAGGTGCAATGACTTCGTCGTTGTCCGCCCTTTGTGCGATGGAAGTGTGGGGTCGTCTGCTCAGTGGTCGCGCTGAGGCGTGATGTACCCCCAAGACCAGCGGGATGCCTTGTCATTGAAGTCCCATGCGTCCAAATCAGCGACCTCGCCTTCGCCCCACAGGGCAATCTGCTGCTTGTGGCCGTCAGCGTCCTGATAGAGCATCACGATGACGCCGGTGGGAAGGTTCCAGCGCATCGAAGAGAGCGAATCGCTCTGATGACTGTCCACGCGCTGCAACTCACCCGACTTGGTAGCAGTCACCGGCGCAACCTGCTGCATGTCGCCCTTGAAGTTCTGATCGCGAAACAGCTGAATCGTGCATTCAGGAACTGCGGTGCTCGGCGCCTTTGCACCTTGCGGCCCCACACGAGCCGAGGATTCGGCGTTCAGGTCGTACCACGCCCAGCGCGAGGCCTTGTCGTTGAAATCCCAGCGACTGACCGAGGGTGCCTGACCTTTGCCCCAAAGCACCAGTCGCTCCCCCCTGCCGCCGGCATCTTCATAGAACACCACCGCGATGCCCGGCCCAAGATTCCAGCGAAGCGATGTCAAGCTGTCGGCCAGGCCTTGTGGCATTTCGTTGATCGTGCCCGCGGCGATCGTCGTGTTGAGCGATTCCACTTTTGCCGTCGTTCCCGCGAAGTCGTCTGCCGAGAAGAGCTCAATCGAGTTCTCCGTCAAGGACGTCGTGAGATTCTCCGTACCAAGTGGCGCAGCGATATATCCCGAGCCGTCGCCGCTGGCCGTCGCGGCTGGCTTCGCGGGACTGGGCTTGGAAGGCGAGGCTGCATGCGGCGGCGCGGGCGGCGATTGCGCAGCGCCGGAGATACGCGTTTGCAGCAGCCACGATCCTGCAAGAGTGAATGCGGCGGTTACGATCATGTTTCGAGTCCGTTGTCGATTCTGGCGGGAGATCGATCCCATTGTTGTTGCTCCTTGTTGAGTTGAGCGCGACGTGCGTACCTCCTGCGCTGCTCCGTCCCTGCGGCGGGAAACCACGGCGACTGCACCGCCGCTTCATCGCGAGGCCGGAGAATGTCCGGCCGATGCAGGCAATTCGGGCGCAGCAAGGGGCTCACCTCTAGGCAACTCAGCGGATTCGCCGCACGCCGCGCGGGATTCGTACTCTGCCCCATTCCCCATCCGCGTGCGAACAGAGCGCGCTCATCCATCGAAAGAACGCCTCCGGGGGCAATCGTTGCACGCGCCATTGGCGCGTGTGGATCGACTTTCCGGCCGTCGCGCGTCGCGCCATGCTGCGCCGCGCGGCGAGCCACGCCTGCCGCGGCGACAGCGGCACAGGGACTCGCGCCTTGAAAATCACTCCCACTCGGATCTGCTTGCCGGCGAGGATTTGTCGCTCGCGCTCGCCTTTGCGGAGAGCATTCATGAGCAGCATGACATGCAGTGCGAGTGCTGCGTCTCATCGGACGCCGCCCTGCTGCAGAGGATCGGCGACTATGCGCCACGGATAGTCGTGCTCGATCTGCATGCATCGACGCTTGACGCGGTGCGGGAGATCGTCAGAACAGCGCCGGCCACGCGCGTCATCCTGCTCAACGTCGCCGACGACGAACACGCGATCGATGGTGCGATTGAGGCAGGCGCCTGGGGCATCTTGTCCGAAGGCAGTGACGCTCGCACGTTGCTCGACGCCATTCAGCGGGTCGTTGCCGGGGAAATGGTCATTCCGAATCCGCCCGATTCCTGATGTGCTGCAGTCCTCTTGGCCGCTCAAATCGTAGGCTGCCCATGAAACTCCGCACAGGCGAATCTCATTGGACCGCACGCAACACCGCAAGCGCCTTGTCCTGCACGCCGCTTGCCGCGCCAGCAAGATGCGATGTGCTGGTCATCGGCGGCGGGATCAGCGGCGCACTGGCAGCCGATCTGATTGTTGCGGAGGGGCTCGAGGTCATCATCGTCGATCAGCGCGACTTTGCGGATGGAAGCACCGCCGCAAGCACTGCCCTGTTGATGTATGAAATCGACACTTCACTGACAGGACTGGCCGAACGCTATGGCTGGGAGTTCGCCGCGCGCTGCTATCAGGCGAGCCTTCGGGGATTGCAAACGCTCGCTGGCGTGGCGCAGACGATTGGCGCGACGTGCGATTTCGCGTGGCGCAAGAGCCTCTACCTCGCCAGCAGTTATTCGGATGTTCGGCGTCTGGGACGGGAGTGCGACGCACGACGTCGTGCCGGCATTGAGATTGATCTGCTCAGCGAAGCAGATATCACTTCGCGATTCCCATTCTCCGCGCCCGCGGCCTTGCTTTCACGCGACGCCGCGGAGGTCGATCCAGTGCGCCTCACCCGAGGTCTGCTTCATCGCGCGATTGCGGCAGGCGTCCGCGCGCATGGCCGAACCCGCATCGTTGACATCCAGCAGACCTCGCGGGGATTGGTCGTCGCCACGCAGAAAGGACCATCCATCCGCACACGCATGGTTGTCATCTGCGCCGGTTATGAAGCTGGTGCGTTTCTTGACCATCCCCCCGGTACGCTGCATTCAACATTCGTTGCGTGCAGCCGCCCTATGGCGTCGCAACAGCTCTGGCATGAGAACTGCCTCATCTGGGAGACGAGTCGGCCGTACTGCTACATGCGCACTTCTGGTGACGGCCGGGCGATCATCGGCGGCGCGGATGTGAGGTTTAAGAACACCGTCGCACGCGACGCGATGCTGCCGCGCCGCACGCGCACGCTGGAACGACGGTTCGCGAAGATGTTTCCTGATCTGCCGTTCGAAACTGATTTCGCGTGGACGGGTACTTTTGGCGAAAGTGATGACGGTTTGCCTTGGATCGGTCCGGTCCGCGCGAGGCCGGGCTGCCTATTTGCCATGGGCTACGGTGGCAACGGCATCACATGGGCAATGCTCGCTGCTGAGATCATCCGCGATCATTGCCTCGGCCGCACTCATGCTGACGCAGAGCTGTTCGGATTCGATCGGAGCTAGCGCCCGCCGACGCACGCATCCCACCACCTTTCATACGTCTGTCCATCGCTGCTCGCACACCGTTTCATGTTGGAGACGCACCCGATGGGCTGTGCCCGCTTCGCGTGCCGACAAGCCGCCAATTGACACAGCGGGTGAGCGGATGAATCTATGTCCACGAAACCACAGATCTGAGGCGCCGCACCTGGATGCCCTCTCTTTTCGCAGGCACGTTGGCAGATGACGCTCGCGTGCAGCCAAGCTGCTGCATGTCGTGTCTGTTCGGGGGCACGTCCGGCAGATCGCGAAGATCGGAAGCGATGAGATGAAGGGCGGCGACATGATCCGCCAACGCCACAAAGGTCTGCCAACCACAGAATTCGGCGCGATCAACAGCATGAGGTCATCGGGCACGGCATATTGCACCGTGTTCCCCCGCCCCCCACGGCCTAATCAGCCTCCACTTGCGCCCCACTGGATCGACACTCGCAACCCGGAGAGTTCCTCCTGATCGCGCGGCGCAACTTCGGGGCATGTCGTTCGTGGGGCGCCGATCGACTCTTAAAGCGGAAACAAAACCGGCCTCGGCGGTATCGCCAAGGCCGTTCGCCAGATGGGGGGAATGCCCCGGAAAGGACTCGAACCTTTGACCCGCTGATTAAGAGTCACCGACGCGCCCTTACAGATGACGCACCAACGCGGTTCTTACCACTGGCATACCACTGGATACCCACTCACTTACCGGAGGATACCCACTGGCCAGGGCGCACGTTTGGCGCATCAATACCAGCATG
>CAZCGB010000134.1:0-7043 GCA_964498045.1 uncultured Isosphaeraceae bacterium | reverse complement strand
CAATGAATCCCCGAATCGCGAATTCATCACGATCCTCTCCGGCGACCTCAACGGTGACGACGGCGCGAACTTCGCCAACCGTTCCGACAACGCATATCACGTTGTGTCCGCGATCAATGTCTTGCTGGGCAATACGGTCATCTTGGACGGCGTGACCATCAAAGGCGGCATCGGCGGCAGCCTGACCACGCCACTCGATACTGACTATGGCGGAGGGATTTGGCTGCTAGACGCGGAGTCGCCTCGCATCACCAACTGCATCATCACCGAGAACATGGCAGTCTTCGGAGCAGGCGCCTAGGTCGAAGGCAGCACCCCAATCTTTCGTGGTTGCAAGTTTGTCGCCAACCGAGTCTCGGCATTGCTCGGCTCGGGCGGAGGCGTGCTGGTGGACGGCTGTGAACCCATCCTGGTGCAATGCGACTTCGTCAGAAACGAAGTCACGCGCAACGGCGGAGGCGTGCAGGTGCGTGGAGGCGGCTCGCCGAGAATCTTCAACTGCTTTTTTCTGGGCAACCGCTGCGACCACGTCGGCGGCGGCCTTTCCATGCGCGGCAACGTCACGGACGTTCCCATCGTCGTGGTCAACTGCGCGTTCGTCGGCAACTACGCGCAGGACTCCGGCGGCGGCTGCCGCGTCGGCTCCTCCAGCCGATGCGACTTCTTTCAATGCACGTTCGTCGAGAACTTCTGTTCCGATCATGGAGACGTCGACCATCAGGGAAGCGGCGGCGGATTATCTTTGGGCCGAGATACGGAGGCTCCTGCGGCCCGGGTGACCAACATTGACAACTGCATCTTCTGGAACAACCGCATCTATGACGAGGATGCCCACGGTTCCCAGATCGCACTCATCGGCGTGTACCCTGGCACCGCGACGATTGAACACTGCGACATTCAGGACAGCGACACGTCGGAGCCGGGCGTGTACGTGAAATCGGGCTGGACGGCGCCCACGCACACCGCTTGGATTGATGCCGATCCCGATTTCCTGATCGATCCCGCTCCCGGAACAGGCGGCTGGGGCCATTCCGATGACGACTACGGCGACCTGCGGGTCAACGCCGGTTCGCCGGTGATCAGCAACGGTGATTGCGCACTGGTGCCGAATGACCTCGGAGACGTGGACAACAGTGGAACGAGTGGCGAAGTCCTGCCTCTGGACCTCCGGCTGGAAGAACGCCGCTGGAGCGGCGTGGACATGGGCGCGTATGAACGTCAGACGCTCTGCTACGCCAACATCGCAGGCGGAGATTCAGCCGTCGGCGTCGCGGACCTGCTGGCGGTCATCTCCAACTGGGGGCCGTGTGCGGCATTCCCGGCCAGTTGTCCGGTGGACTTTACGCCGCTGCGTTGCGCCGATCACGCCGTCGGCGTGGCCGAACTCCTCGCGGTGATCAACACGTGGGGAGAATGCTTGGGCGAGCCCAACACGGACGCGCCGACCACCGTTGCAGAATGCATGACGTTCTGCGGCAATCAATTCGGATTCGGCACGCCTGAATACCAGAGCTGCCTTGAGAAATGCTGTTCGACGCTGGACGAATAGCCTGGCGCGCTCTCTTGACATATTTCGCATCAAGGCTGCGACGTCGCCGGCGCGGTGGTCGGCACGTTCGCCGCTTCGATCAACTTCTTGCCCTTGAACGACACGCGTGGCCGGCGTGCGCCGGTGTCGAAGAGCGTCTGCGCCAATGCGCCGGGCAGAACATAGCGCAGCGTTCCGCTCACGCGGACTTCAGAGCCTTCCAAATTCACGCCGCCGCCCCCCGGCCGGCCGATCTTCTCGAAGGGAATGACCGCCGGTATCTGCACATCGCGCGTGGAAAGCTGCGCCAAGGTCATTTGAGCTGAGCGCTTGCCCTGGTAGACCTGTTTGCCATCGACATCCACGTCGTAATCGAATTCCAGAAGCTCCAGCGGCTCATCGTTGGGGTTCTCGAGGTGCAGCCAGAGGTTCACCGTCGCCGCGTACTCGGTGGATTGGCCGAGCTGCGCGCTGACCACCGTGACGCTGGGGCTTTGCGTGCCTTTGCAGCCGCCGAGCGCGATGATGAGGAGCGACATGCAAGCGGGCCAGAGCCGATTCATGCCTGCACTGTACCCGGAAACCGGTCTTGCCCGCACAGTTGGGGCACGCGTCAGCAGGCCGAGGATCACTCGGTTCCTTGCCCGAGGTCACGGCAGGCCCAGTCGATCATCGTCGTACGACATGCCCGTGTGCGCCAGCAGCATCTCCTGATGATCATCCATGTGATCGGCATACGCGTGCCACATGATGGCCATCACCGTCAGCACGCCGATGCCGCACCATGCGGCAATTTCGCCCGAGCGGAATCGCCGCAATCGATACAGCAACGCGGCGCAGATGGCGACGGTACAACCTTTGAACGCCGCCAGCACCCAGGGCGAGTTGGTCGAACGGATGATGTACGCCGCCAGAGGATTGGCCTCCATCATCCAGTTGGCGCGGAGATACGCGAGCGTGATGGCGAGATCGACAAGGCTGAGGACGATGATGCCGAGCACCAGCAGCGTGACGCGCCGGGCGCGGCGGGTTTGCAAAGTTTGCTCAACCTCGAACGACGCAGACGGCCGCGAAGACCGGGTCAGAAACGCGTGTTTGATCGACATGCTGCATCGCCTCCAGCGCCGGGGCGATCGAATCAATCGTGTGCCGGCAACTTTGGCTTCGGCCAGCCCAAGGCCGGGCTTGACGCGGCGGCCGTACCATTCCGGGGAAACCAGCACAGTCAGCCGCCCCCGGAAGCCGTCTGGTTCGATCTGTGACGCCTGAGCCGAGAACACACGGCAAACGATTGGGAGTTCGCCGCATGCCAACCTCCAGAAGTTCGCACACGCACACGTTCGGTTCACAGTCCCGCATTGCGCGATGTGGACGTGCGGACTTTCGCATGAGTGGATTTTTCGTCATTGCGGCGCTGCTGCTTTCCACGGCGTCGGCGTGGGCCCAGCAGGACAACCCGGTGTACGTCGATGACTCGCCGCAGGCCAGGGAATTGCTGCGGCAGGCGCACGATCAGACGCGCGAGAACGCCGGCGAAGCGGTGCGGCTGTACCAGGAACTTCTCAACGACTTTTCGACGCGATTGGTTCCCGTCAGCGACGCCGCGACCGCGGCGGGCGACCAGTTCACCTCCGCGCGCCGCCGCGTCATCGCCACGCTTCTGGCAGATCAACCACTGCTGGAGCGGTATCGATTGGTGCAAACGCCCGCAGCCGAGCAGTTGCTGCAGGAAGGCAAATTGCTGCCGGTGGCGATGTCGTACACGCTGACTGAACCGGGCATCGAAGCGATGCTGCGACTGGCGCAGCAAGAGCTGGAAGCCGGCCGCTTTCACGCAGCCCTTGCGTGGCTCAATCAGGCGCAGGCTCATCCGGATTGTTTCGGCCGGCGGGCTGCGCATGCGAGCTTCATGGCGGCGATGGCGTGGCTTGATCTCGCCAACGACGCTGCGTTCAACACCCAGCGCAAGGCGCTGGAGGACCTCGGGCCCGATGGCGCGTCGTTCCTGCTGCAGCTCGACAACCTCTCGGGCGGCGGAGGCGGAGTCGCCCGCGCCGATCGCCCGGCCCTGGCCAGCGACACCACGCTGCTGGACCGCGGCCCCGAGCCGGCGCTGACCGATGTTGTTCCGCAGGCCATCTGGAGCGTCCCGCTCGACGATTCGCTGCTGCGCCGCCGCTTGCGCGCCGTGCAGGAGAATGAGGACGCGGGAAACGGCGCTGGTGACGCGCGCCTTCGCGACCCCGATCTCGCCACCGCTGCCGTCACCATTGTTGGCCCGCTGGCGTTCGTCAACGAAGGACACACCATCATCGCGCTGGAGCGGCTCACCGGCCGGCAGGAATGGGCGTATCAGGATCTAAGCCGGCTCGGGCTCGCCGAGCCGGGCAATGTGCTTGATGCCCTGGACCTAAGCATGGTGGCGGTGCAGGGCGACACGCTGGTCACGCTGACCGGCCACGCCCAGCCGAATCGCCGATCCGACGGCGGGCGCGTGATCTGCCTCAACGCGGCCGACGGCGGTCTGCGCTGGACTTCGAAGCTCGATGGCATCATCGACGCCGCGGCGGATGAGGCGCTCTTCGCGCACGGCGCGCCGGTCATCATGGATGGCCGCGTGTTCGTGCTGGCCCGCAAGGTCAGCACGCAACTGCTCACCAGCGCGTTTGTCATCGCCCTCGACGCCAACAACGAAGGCGAGCTGCTCTGGTCGCGCTATCTCACCAGCAGCGGAGGCCTGCGGATCGCGGCCCGGCCGTTCGACAGCCTGATCGCGCGCGACGGCGCGCTGTACGTCTCCAGTTCCGTCGGCGCGACAGCGCGGCTCGATCCCGCCACCGGCGAGACGATCTGGCTGCGGCGCTTCAACGTGCCCATCAATCAGCCGCTGGCCGATCAGACGCGCAGGCCGTGGGAGATGATCGCGCCGGTGGTCACCAATCGCGGGCTGGTCACGTTGCAGCCCGACAGCCGCCGCGTCGTGCTGCTCGATCTGGAGACCGGCGATGAACTGGCCAACCACAGCGCCGGTTCCACAGGCGACTGGAACTCACCGCGCTATCTGCTTTCCGACGGCGAGCATGTCTTCGCGGTGGGCAGCGACATCCGCGGCTTCAACATCGACAACCTTGAAGAGCCCGCGTGGCGCATTCCCGCGCCGCAGGTGCAGGCCGCGCCCAACGCGCCGCCGCCGCTGGAGACGGTGGACATCCGCGGCCGCGTGCAGCTCGCCGGCGACAAGCTCATCGCGCCCACCATGCAGGGCGTGCTGGTGATCGACGCGGTCACCGGAGCGATCGAACAGACGCTGCCGATCGACGCCGGCGGCAACCCGATGGCGTATGAGTCGCAGTTGATGATCGCCGGGGCCGATCGACTGGATGCGTACATGTCGCTGCGCCGCGCCGAAGAAATGCTGCGGCGGCAGATGGCCGAGGCGCCCGATTCGCCCGATCCCGCGCTGTCGCTCCTGCAACTGGGCATGCGCGCGGGCAACATGACTCTTGCGCTCGAGGCCGCTGACAAGGCCATGCAGGCGACCGAAGCCCATGCCGATGACCCGGCGTTCGACGCAAGGCGATTCGCCGGCCGTGCGGAACTCTTCGATCTGCTGTTGGACCTGGCGCGCACGAACAAGAGCCTGTCGCTGGAGCAGGGCGAAGCGGTCTTCGCGCGCCTGCAGGCGGCGGCGGTCGGACCCGAGCAGCATGTCGACTACCTGCTGGCCTACGGCGACTGGCTGGCGAGCGGTGGCGCGAGCGGCGGTGGGCGATCCTTGCCCCGCGCCGTCGAAACCTGGCAGACCGTGCTTTCCGATCAGCGCTACGCGACGGTGTGGCTCACAGACGACGGCATCGCACGCAGCGCATGGTCCCGGGCAGCAGAACGCATCGGCAAACTCGTCGCAGCGCGCGGCCCGTCGGTGTACGCACCGCAGTCTGATTTCGCTGCATTGCGCCTTGGGCAGATTCGCGGCGAAGTTCCGGCCCCCGGCACACCCGAGCCCGATGCGCTGCTGGCGGTCGCGCGCGAGTTCCCGTTCGCTCCGGCGGCGATCGACGCCGCGCTGCAGGCGGCTGAGATTCGCACCAAACGCGGCGAGATTTCCGGCGCGCTCTCAGCCATCGTGAACACCTACGCCGCCGCGCCGAGCAAGACCGCCGCCACGCGCCTCTTCGGCCGCTTCGCCGACATCGCGCAGAACACCGGCCGCCGGCCGCAGGCGCTCGAAGCGCTTTCTGCCATCCGCATCGCGTGGGGAGACATTCCCTTGGATACGGCGGCCGGCAGCGTGCGCCTCAACGAGCGCCTGACCGACCTGGGCGGTCACGCGGGCGTGAAGCTGCCGCACATCGGCTCGCTCTCCGGCGAAGGCGTCGCCCTCGGCGCGCCGCTCATTCCGCCGGCGAAAACCATGGCCGAAGCCATGCCCGCCGATCGGCTGCTGCTGCGCGACGGCAACACGGTCAAGCTCATCACCTCAGCCGACATCAAGCCCGCATGGAGCGCGACAGTCGAAGGATCGTCTCCGCAGATCCTGCGGCTGGACGATCAGGCCGTCATGCTTTGGTTCGGAGCTGATCCCGCCAATCCCCGTGCTGTGCGGTTGAATCCGGCCGATGGCGCCATCGCCTGGACGTCCCCGAAGATCACCGACGTCTTGCCAATCGGTCCGCTCAACGGCGACAGGCTGCGCATCTCGCGCGAGCAGATGCCCAACGGCGACTCCTATGACCCGTCGGAAACCCTCGCGGCGGCGTATGGCGACAAGGTGATCCTCATCAACCGCGGCGGCGCGGTCGCAGCGCTCGACGCCAACGATGGACGCACCATCAAATGGCAGCAGCCGGCCACGCTGGCGCAGGTGCATCTGGTCTCGATCAACCAGGGATTGCTGGTGCTGGCGGGAATGGGACGCGACATTGAAGCCGGTGCAGGGCCGGCCGCGGCGCCTGGCCAGGGGGGCCCGGGGCTTTCGCCGCGCATTCTCGTGCTGGACGCGTCCACCGGCCGCCCCGCGTTCGGAGCAGATGGCCTGATTCGTCCGCCTGTCCATGGAGCGGCGGGCGAAGGCGTGAAATGGATGACGGTTTCGCCGCTGGGCCTGCTCGTGTACGGCACGACCGACGGCATCGATGCGATCGACCTGTGCAGCGGCGAGCGGCAATGGAGCAATGCTGAATCCGTCGTCGCCGACTCGCAGCGCGGCTGGGGCATGCACCAGCGCGTCGTCTTCGAAGACCAGCGCTCGCGGCTGCGCTCGGTGCGCCTGGCAGACGGCGTGGTTTCCGAGCCGTTCGAGCTCCCGCTCCGCGGCGAGTGGGATCCGATGGAGCTTCGCGATCTGATCGTCAACGGCGAAACAGTGATCGCGCACTATCGACAGCGCATCGTGATCTTCGACGCCGAGACTGGTCACGTCGTCGGCGCCGACGCGGTGGCGGATGATCGCGATTTCCGCTGGCTGCTGCCTCTGGACGACCGCCTGGTGGCGGTGAGCGGCACAAGCGTTCAG